>NZ_JBANEW010000032.1:0-148881 GCF_049890855.1 Lacrimispora sp. 38-1
TTTTTGTTGTTCTCTCTCGATCAGCAACTCATTTATTCTATCACGTTGCCGTTTCTTTGTCAACAACTTTTTTTACTTTTTCAATCGGTATAATTTGATTGCCTTTGCGGTATGTTCCGCATCGGAACTATAATATAACATGTACCCAGGAGATTGTCAAGGAGATTTGTGTCATTTATTGATACAATTTTTTGAGTCTTATTTTCACTACTATATATATACGTTTTTACGGAATTTCTCTATATCTTGGGATGAAAACAAAAAACTGCAGAAAAGGCATTTAGGCCTTTAACCTGCAGATTTGTTTTAATTGCATATATCATAAATACAATTATTTTCTCAAATTAGTCCACGCAATACCCCCATAACCATCAGGTTCAGAAGATTGTGGCTGTAAAGAAACGACAGCCATTGACTGGACTCAATCTGCCGTGTAATAATCATACCCCATTCTGTACCAGAGAATGCAGTAACAAGCAGACATGCCAGCCAAAGGAACAACAATCCCTCAAGACCGCCGGCAATCGCTCCTGCTATTTTATTAATTCCCGATATAATAGGAAGTCTTGCAATAATATCCAGCCATCTGATAACCAGCTTTGATGCCAGATAAACAGCCGCAAACAGCAAAACAAATCCGGCTGAATTAATAATTGTATCTGCAAGATAGTTCCCTACATAATCAGTGAACGCCTGGACTCCCATCATCTGATAAATCTCGCTGTTGTTATTTTCAATCAGCGCTGACTTAACCGTACGAGGTAAATTCAGGTTCTCTATAATCGTTCTTTGAGCAGACGGCTTGTCTGAGGTCTCTTCCTGGGAACTCTGTTCCTGCCCAAGACCTGCTGCCTTTACGATATTCTGAGCTACTGTCTGCTGAAGAGTCGTGTTCTCTTTTAAATAAGTGGTTACAGCTGGCAGTGATACACGAACAATGGTCAAAGATAAAATCATTGCAAATATTGATACAACCAGCCGGATAAATCCTCTGTGATGTCCGTAAAGAACCATCCCAAGCAGATATACTCCGGCAATCACAGATAACCAGTTTTCCATATACAGTCTCGTCATATTTTCATTTCCAATACCAAATTCCTGATGGCAGAAGCTACTCCGTCCTCATCATTGGTCTCCGTTACATAGTCTGCTGCTTCAATGAGCTCTTTGCTGCCATTTTTCATGGCAACTCCGACTCCGGCTTTTAATATCATGGTAAAATCATTCTCTCCGTCACCGATTCCCATGGTTTGACTGGGGCTGATTCCCAGATGGGATGAAAGCCGAATGATCGCATCCCCTTTTGTTGCATCAAGTGCGTTGATCTCCAGATTATTGGAAATCGACGAGGTAACCAGAATGTCATTTCTTTTTTCCAGCTCTGCCCTCAGCTTCGCTCTTTCTTCCATATCAGGAAAAAACAGATTGATCTTTTCAACTGGCTTATTGGCCTTTTCTACGAACTCTATAATGTTAGGGCAGATATCTCGGGTATTTCGAACCAGATCCTGCAGCTCAGGAGTCAAAGCAAACTCTGGCAAATGATCGATGAAACGGGATTCCGTGATCCCACGTCTTTCTATGTATGGATCGTACATCACACGGTACGGATCCACAAACCGCAAGAGCTCCAATGCAAGATCACAGGTCAGCATCCTGGTATCTATTACTATATTTTCTTTCATGTCCTCAATGACAGCACCGTTGGTGGTGATGGCATACCGGATTCCGGGTATGTCTTTTACCTCAGCGGGTATTCCATCAACGGTCCGTCCGGTACATGGAACAATGTGTATTCCTTTACGGATACAGCTTTTCAGAGCTTCACGATTATGATCAGACAAACATTTTCTGCTGTTTAACAAGGTTCCGTCCAGATCAATCGCAATGAGTTTAATATCCACGTTTTATCTCCATTTAATAAATAAAATGTTCCTCTTTTAAAATAAGCAATCCATCTTTATCGTATTTTGTAGAGAACAGACCCTTGATTCGCTTTCCAACGGTTGGTTTTTCAGCACGGTCTGCGGCCTCTTCAATCAGACCTTCTGCATTAGCTCTGTTTAAAGGAACGCCATCTTCCTCCATGATTTCAATTCTCTCGTAGAGTGCAAGCATGCTCTTCCCGGTAATGTTGCAGTCAATCTCATTGGCGTATCTGCAGGCATACTGAGCAAATTCATCGATATCCATTTCCTCATCAGAATATACTGGTCCAGCCTGTTGTCTGGAGGAGGGCTCGTCCACAGGCTCATCGTAAAAATCTTCCTCATCATAGCCGCTCTCCTGTTCATACTCATCATAGCCAGAGTAATTATACTCCTGACTCTGCTGATATTCCACAGTACTGTTTTGGATTACCGGATCTTGCTGATACATATCTCTTCCCCTGATTACTCCGGCATCACTGTCTGCAGGCACGGGATCAGGAGCCGAAACTTCTTCTCCGGTTCCAATGCATTCGAATTTACTCGCCAGAACCGGGTGATCCTGATGCAGCGCTTCCATCTGTTTAGGATTATCGATCAGTACTACGATCATTCCGCTTGCATCTCTTTCCATGAGCTGGTTTAATTCATCAAGAGCCTGTGGTGTTAAATCGCCAGCTTCTTCTATTACCAGATCTTTTCCGGTAAGCCTGTCCGCAGATGCAAAGACACCCCGATTAGACAGCTTTGCTCCAGTGATCTTGGCAACAGGATTGTTCACACCGCTTTCCCTGTGGATCTGCTTTAATGCTTCCACTGCCATCTGAAGTCCTTTTTCCGGAGTCCTGGCTTCAATCATGAGGTGATTACGAACAGGCGTCTCCGGAATGTCCTCTTCATCCTCTTCTCCGTACAACTCTTCAAAATCAAGCTCTTCCTCTTCTGCCTGAGGGAAATTATAACCGCTTCCGTCAGCCTCTGGGAACTCAGTTTCTTCTGCCTCATAGTAATTAGAATATTGTTCTTCCTCATTATCAAAACTGTCTTCCTGAGGCAGATCATAGTCTTCATCACTTTCTGCAGTAGCAGCTGACTGGGTTCCGTAGATCTCCTGACCGAAATTCTGGGGTTCTTCCTCTTCGATGATTGGCTCCGAGTGCTTTTCCTCTTCTTCCTCTTCCGGTATATAGTTTTCCACTGATCTGGGGAATACAGATATGTTGTGTCCAACTCTACGGATATCTTCCAGTACTCTGGTATGCTCCGCAGCCGGCTCTGCTTCATTGACTGGTTCATCATAGGAAATCTTGGACATTTCCCTTGCAAGAGATTCCTGGACTTCCGCATCCTGCATGCTGGCTTCATAATCATCTTCCACCGACTCCTCATACACCATGTTGGTGTACTGACCGGCTTCCGGTTCTTCCTGATAATAATCAATTTCCGGTTCCAGCTGCACGCTGACTTTTTTCCCGGTTCCATACTCCTGCTCAACTGCCCGGAGCCTGGCTTCATATTTGTCTCTGTTTTCTATCAGATCCATCTGATAATTTGTCAGGGGAGCATACTGTACTTTTAAGTCCATTGCCTTTTCCACATATTTTCCAAGTCCAAACATCAGCATAATGCGGTCACAGGTTTCTACACAGCGCTCCGCCATACCGGCAAGACTGTAAAGCTCCGCCAGCTCGTAAAGCCATTTTTCATCAAGCTCCACACTGGTGTAGGATTCAAGTGAATGAATGAGCTGCTGGGCCGGCGCCCCTTTTGCTTTTAAAATCATATAGCGGAGGAGCTGCTGCCTGGGATCTTCAGAAGCCAGATCTCCGAATTCCTTGTAATAGCTTTCTGCTTCTTCGATATTACCCTCTTTGACTGCAAGCTCGGCCAGTTTATAGAGAAGCCTTTTTCCAATAGGGGCCCGCTCAAAGGCCTGTAAAAGGATCTCTTTTGCCTCCTGATAATCTTCATTTTTTTCGTATACCATGGCTACCATGGAAAGCAAATTGGTGTTGCGGACTCTTCTCCAGTCGATTGTATCGGCGATCTTCATAGCCGTCTCATAGTCGTTTTTGCCGACCAGTTTTTTAATTTGTTCAACTTTTATATTAAACTCGTACTTATCCATTCTTTGCATCTCCTAACAAGGCAAATGAGTTACAGTTCGACTCTGCCCTCCAGAGCCCGTAACAATGTCACCTCATCTATGTACTCTAAGTCTCCGCCAACGGGAACACCGCTGGCTATGCGGGTAACCCTGATTCCTGTAGGTTTGATCAGCTTACTGATATACATGGCTGTTGTCTCACCTTCGAGACTGGAATTCGTGGCAATGATTACTTCTTCCACATCTCCCTGCAGCCTCTGCATTAATTCTTTCAGCTTTATATCTCCAGGTCCGATTCCCAGCATAGGGGATATGGCTCCATGGAGCACATGGTAAACGCCTTCAAACTTTCCGGTTTTTTCATAGGCAGCTAAATCTCTGGTATCTTCCACCACCATAATCACCTTATGATTGCGTTTCTCACTCTTGCAAATGGGGCAGCGCTCCTGATCCGTCAAGGTAAAACATTCTTTGCAGTAATGCACGTTACGTTTTGCTTCGGTTATGGATGAAGCAAGACCTGTTACCTGTTCTTCCGGCATATTAATAATATGGAACGCCAGGCGCTGTGCAGATTTACTGCCAATGCCGGGAAGCTTTGAAAGCTCTTCAATTAATCTGGTTATCTGACTGCTGTAGTAATCCATAGTTAGAACGGAAAGCCTCCGCCTAATCCACCCATTCCACCGGTTAATTTAGACATGGCAGAACTGCTGTCTTCTTCCATCTGGCGGAATGCTTCATTGGTAGCCGCCATAATTAAATCTTCCAGCATCTCAATGTCATCGGGATCAACCACTTCCTGGGATAATTTTACGGAAGTCACTTCTTTTTTGCCGGAAACTGTGACAGAAACCGCTCCACCGCCTGCTGCAGCTGTATATTCCTTCTCTTCAAGAGCTTTTGTTGTCTCTTCCATCTGACGCTGCATCTTCTGTGCCTGCTTCATTAAATTATTCATATTGCCAGGCATAGCGCCTGGAAAACCGCCACGTTTTGCCATGGTGTATATCCTCCTATATTTTCATAATCATTTTATTCTTCTATTGTAATATCCATTAAAATATTGGCTTTTAATTCTTCGTCGCTGACGTAAATGGTATCCATACGTTCGCCTCCGCCCCTGAGCCTTGTCTGAAAAGCAATGGATTTTTTATAATGATCTTCCACATACCGTTCAATCTCCGCAATTGTAGTTTCTCGGCTTCCGATCATGTAATTACTCTGATCAGAAAAGACGACACAAAGGCGGCTCTCACCAGCCGGTTCAACCACCGTTTCCCGAAAACTGGCACGTATGGGACCACCCAGCTCCCGTATGATTTTTCCCCAGTCACTTCGGATCAGATTTAAGTCTTCCAACTGCCCCTGGGGAAGTGCAACTCTCTGGGCCGGAGTCAGGGGATCGGACTCTGCATTACCTGACCCCGATTCGGCAGATAAAGAAGCTGCTCCTTCGCCCTTTTGAAGAAATGTTCCGCTCTCCAGCTGCTGTTCAATGCTTTTAAGCCGTTGAAGAATGGAATCATAATTCTGCTCCATCTGCGGACGTGTCAGCTTGATGAGCGCAACTTCTATGAGTACACGCTTTTGGGAAGCGTAGCGCAGCTGATTGGATAAATCTGAGAACACACGGATATACCGGAGAAGTGTCTCATGATCCGCAAGCGCACTGTCTTCTCTTAAAAAATTCTGGTTCTCCGTTGACATATCAAGCAGGTTCTCCCCGTCGTCCACGGATTTAATGATAAGCAGATTCCTTAAATACCAGATAAAATCAACTACAAACTGCCCCAATTCTCTCCCCTGTATCACCATATCTTCCAGACATGTGATACAGTCTTTGGTTTTATTTTGTGCAACAGCTCTGAAAAGCCTTCCAAATACCGTGATATCCACTGCACCTAGTACATCAAGTACATTGTCATAGGTAAGAAGCTCCCCGTAATGGAAAGCGATACACTGATCCAACAGGCTTAATGCGTCTCTCAAAGCTCCGTCTGCCGACTTTGCAATGTAATTCAGTGCTTTCTCCTCTACCCGGATCTGTTCCGCTTCTGTAAGTTCTTTCAGATGTTCTGCAATTGTCTCAACCGTGATCCGTTTGAAATCATAGCGCTGACATCTGGATAATACTGTGACGGGAATCTTGTGCACTTCTGTTGTCGCCAGAATAAATATAACATACGAAGGAGGTTCTTCCAGAGTTTTCAGCAGCGCATTAAATGCTCCGGTAGAAAGCATATGAACCTCATCGATAATATAAACCCGGTATTTTCCTTCTGTAGGCGGATACTGGACCTGCTCCCTGATCTCCCGGATGTTTTCCACACCATTATTAGATGCCGCATCAATCTCAACAACATTCAGAGAAGCACCTGCTGCTATATTCCTGCAGGTCCGGCATTCCCCGCATGGACTGCCATCTGCCGGCTGCTCACAATTGACTGCTTTCGCGAAAATCTTTGCGATACTGGTTTTACCGGTTCCCCGAGTTCCGCAGAACAGATATGCATGCCCGATACGCTGGGATATAATCTGGTTTTTAAGTGTTTGCACAATATGGTCCTGCCCCTTCACATCTGCAAAGGATGAAGGGCGCCATTTCCGATATAATGCCGTATATGACATGCCTGTTACTCCTTATTTGTCGCCGAAGCTGATTCCTATCATCTTGGCTTCCTTAACGATGGAACATTCCGGATCGACGGTCTTTAATTTACCGGCCACCTCGGCTAAGGGCGCCTTAACAATCTCATTGTTTTTGACTGCCACCATGTAGCCGTATTCCCTGTTCTTTATCAGTTTTGCTGCTTCTGCCCCAAGGCGGGTGGAAATTACTCTGTCATAAGGACATGGCTCTCCGCCCCTCTGCATATGACCCGGAACGGTAACCCTGACTTCCTGTCCAGTCCGTTCCGTGATCTGGGCTCCGATCTCATAGGCCACAGAAGGATAAATCACGCCGCTCTTCTTTTTTTCTTTCAGTTCTTTTTTCGTCAGGACCGCATTCTCTTTGGAAATCGCACCTTCTGCAACGGCAATGATGGAAAATTTCTTTCCTTCTCCGGTTCTTTTCTTTAAAGCTTCTATAATTACATCCAGATCATATGGAATCTCCGGAACCAGAATAATGTCGGCTCCTCCGGCGATCCCCGCATAGAGAGTCAGCCAGCCTACCTTATGACCCATAACTTCAACAATAAAGACTCGTCCATGGGAAGCAGCCGTTGTATGAATACAGTCAATGGCGTTAGTCGCCACATTAACCGCACTCTGGAAGCCAAAGGTTATGTCCGTACCCCATAAGTCATTATCTATGGTCTTTGGCAGCGATACAACATTTAACCCTTCCTCCCGTAAGAGGTTGGCTGTCTTCTGGCTGCCGTTGCCGCCAAGAACGACCAGACACTCCAGCTTTAAGTTTCTATAGGTGTGCTTCATTGCTTCTACCTTATCAAGACCGTTCCCGTCCGGTATCCGCATCAGTTTAAACGGCTGTCTGGAGGTTCCCAGAATCGTTCCCCCTTTTGTCAGAATTCCGGAAAACTCTTCAGGCTTCATCACGCGGTAATTTGCATAAATAAGGCCCTTATAGCCATCTTCAAATCCAACAATCTCGATTTCGTCAAACAGCCGGTATAATGCCTTGGCAACGCCCCGCATGGTAGCATTTAAGCTTTGACAGTCACCGCCGCTTGTAAGAATTCCAATTCTCATCATAAAAGCACACCTCTTCTTTGATTAGATTTGTTATTTGGAAATAGGTACTATTATACCCATTTTATTCTCAATTATAATACAAAGGGGATTGTGGGGCAAGGGAAAACTTTATTTCATAAGATAATGTAAGGAAATATTAAAAATGAAAAAACACCGCAAAGCAAATCACTGCTCTCCGGCGTCCTGATAACTATATTTAATCCGTGCGTCTCACTTTGAACCGCTATCACAGGCGTTACCCTGACAGTTAACTCGGTCCAGGCACCCTCACGGCACACAGAAGGTTCCACTTAGTGCTGCTGCATTCCTGCCCTGACACGGTTCATGAAGATCTGTTGCGTAAGACCCAAACGTCATCGTCACTTATCAGGGGCAGCCCTGCAATAGCCGGCCCTGGGTGAGACATCACCCCTGCTGGAGCGGATTGCAGGTACAGGGCACCGCTATCTCCCCGGCTGCACGGAAACTTTATGACGTATTATTACTTAATCGCAGTTAAGTATACATGGAAACCTCGGGATTGTCAAGGATTTACGGGGCAATTGTATCTTCCATTTTCTGTTTTTTATTATCACGTAATTCTTTAAAAAATTTTTTCATCATCTGTGTGCATTCCTCACCCAAAACCCCGGATTCCATTTCCACCTGATGATTAAATCCGCTTTCATGAAATAAGTCCAGGACAGAGCCTGCACAGCCCGCCTTTGGATTCATACAGCCAATGACGACCTTTTTCATTCTGGCCTGGACAATTGCCCCGGCACACATGGGGCAGGGTTCCAGAGTTACATACATCGTACAGTCTTCCAGTCTCCAGTCTCCCAGCTTTTTACAAGCCTTTCTGATTGCAAGGATCTCTGCATGGGACAGTACATTTTTATCTGCTGTCCGCCGGTTGTATCCTCTGGCAATGACTTTATCTTCATATACAATAACACAGCCAATCGGCACTTCACCAACTGCTCCGGCTTTCTTTGCCTGTGTAACTGCCTGACGCATATATTTTTCATCTGTGGTCATAATTATTCCTCTTTGCTGTTTAATGTGGTATACTTGTCCTTAGTATATCATGAAATAAAGGAATGGTGAAGAGATGAAGCTTTGCGGTCTTCAAAAAACAACACTTCTGGATTATCCGGGTCATGTAGCTGCGACGATTTTTCTGGGCGGTTGCAATTTCCGCTGTCCTTTTTGCCATAACAGTGGATTGATTGGAAGCGAAGCTAAGACGCTGTTCTCACAAGAAGAAATTATAAATTTTCTTATAAAGAGAAAGGGAATCCTGGAAGGTGTCTGTATTACAGGAGGAGAACCTACACTCTCCGGAGAGCTTGAATCATTTATCCGGAGAATCCGGGAGCTGGGTTATCTTATTAAGCTGGATACCAACGGCTATCGTCCTGAGGTATTAAAGAAACTGATCACAGACGGCCTTCTGGATTATGCAGCCATGGATATTAAATCAGGACGGGAGCATTATAAAAAAGCTGCAGGGATCGGAGATCTTAAAATAAGAAATGTGGAAGAAAGTGCAGCATTTTTAATGGAAAACCATATACCTTACGAGTTCCGCACTACGGTTGTAAAAGGAATTCATACTATGGGAGATTTCGTGGATATTGGTAAATGGCTGGAAGGTAATTCCCCGTACTTTCTTCAGAATTATGTGGACTCAGATCAGGTTTTATATCCAGGCTATACCTCTTTTTCTGACAGTGAACTCCAGGGTTTTTTAAAAATATTGAAACCATTTCTTCCCGGAGCTTTTATTAGGGGTGATTCTTTCTGACGTAAAGCAGGGGGCTTTATCAGCCCCCTATTTTTATATCAGTATACCAGAATCCAAAACGCCCGTCTTCAATGGGCTGGTCTTTTGAAAGCACAAAATTAGGAAAGCCGAACATTGATGCCATATATCGCTCATTGCTGTAATAATGACCCGGGATACCCAGCAGATAACGGGGCGTTCCTTCAGGATTAAACAGTTTGGCGAGAATTAAGTATCGGTAATTATAGTAACCATGAAGTAAAAAACTGTTATTTCCATACACCCATGCATCTCTGGGGAGAAGTCCGATATCCTGAGGCTTGATGGTCAGGATCTCGCATCCGTCTTCATAATCAAATGCCAGTATCCTGGTATGTTCTTTTCTCAGTCTATCCCAGACTACGCTATGTGAATTTTCTTCCAGATTTTCTCTCTGGCGCAGCTGCTCAAGTGCCTTCGGATCTCCCAGTTTCGGATCAATCTGATTTTGGTTTTCTGTTTCTTTTATTACGGCGTCTGCACGATACAAACGGGTAGTTCCTGCATCGGGCTCATGGAGCACCTCTGCGTTCTCGGCCAGACTGGATGTATTGGAACTCATCTGAAGAGTTTCTTTTAATCCAGTATCCTCTGTCTCGGCAATGATCGGTTTTGGCATCAGGGGCACAGCCTCCTGCTGTCTTTGTACAGCGGTATCATCCTCAGCTGGCGGATCCGTGAGTACGGATTCGGCAGACATTGGTGCTGTCGGCATTGGTGCTGTGGGACGCGGACTGGGCTGTATCGGTCCGGTAGGCATCTGTCCCGTTGGCATGGGGGCGGTAGGCATCGGCCCGTTCGGACGGGGCTCCTGCCACCAGCCGGGTATTGGTCCGGTCATTACTGGTCGGGTATTTTGCTGCCGATCCGGCATAGGTGCAGTGATAGGAGGTGGATTTCCCTGCCTCCAGCCTGCCGTAGGACCAGTTACCGTGGTTCCTGTATTCCCACCTGCCGGTACAGAACCGGTCATTTGCTGGATCTCAGGCATGATGGAGTCATCATCCTGGGGAATTTCCGTCTCTTGGTCTTCCTGGCTTGGCTCACTCCCGGTTGGCACCGAACTTTCTGTTTGGAGAGCAATCTCTTCATCCTCAGACTTAAGATTCTCTGTTTTAACAGGCATCTCCTCCGTATCCTGACTGCCGCCATCTTCCAGCGGAAACTCTTTTTCTATTTCCTGAACAGCTTCTTTTATCTGTTCTTCCGATATTGCAGAGGTCTCTTTCAGTGTAGAATCTGTATGCTCCAGATCTACTTCTGCCGCATGGGCGACCGCGTCCTCCCATATGGTAGTATAAGATCTCCATGTATTTTTTACATCATGTATGGTCAGTCCAAAACATTGGTCCATATTAATCCCGGAATGTTCAATATCATTTACAGATACTGTGGCTCTGAATTCACCGGAACCGCCTCGTATGAAAATATTACCCAGGTAAATTTCCTTTTCTCCGGCTAACAGATATACTCCAATGTCGTTACCGCCTACATAAATTTTTTTCACACTTACCGTAATTTTGCACTGGATTCCTCTCGTCTCTATCTTGGCAAATCCGATGTTTTTTCCTTTGATTCCGCCTTCATAGGCATAAATATATGAGATTAGTCTTCGATAGTTAGACATGCCACCACTCCTTTATCACTATTTTATGCAAAATGCCATTGCATCTATGACATAAAAATGATATCCTGATAAAAGAATAAAATAAAAATTTTTTCCAAAATATGGAGGATGAAAAAAATGAAGCTCTACCGTGCGAAAGACTACTATGATATGAGCCGAAAGGCAGCAAATATCATCTCTGCTCAGATCATTATGAAACCAAACTGTGTTCTTGGTCTTGCTACTGGTTCTACACCTGTAGGCGCCTATAAACAGCTGATTGAATGGTATAACAAAGGTGATTTGGATTTCTCCCGTGTAAAGACAGCAAATCTTGATGAATACAAGGGACTTAACAGAGACAATGACCAGAGCTACTACTGTTTTATGAAGCAGAATTTATTTAAGCACGTAAATATCGATGAAGTCAACACTCATATTCCTGACGGAATGGAAGCAGACGCAGAAAAAGAGGCGGCCAGATATGAAGAAATTCTGAAAAATCTGGGCGGTATCGACTTACAGATTCTGGGTCTTGGTCATAACGGTCACATCGGGTTTAATGAGCCATCTGATATATTTCCTAAGGACACACATATTGTTGACTTACAGGAAAGCACCATTGAGGCGAACAAACGATTCTTCACTTCTGCTGACCAGGTTCCGCGCCAGGCTTATACGATGGGAATCGGCACCATTATCAGAGCGAAAAAAATTCTGTTAATGGTAAGCGGAGAAGATAAGGCGGAGATTCTTCATACTGCCCTTTGCGGGCCGGTAACAACAAAAGTTCCTGCCTCCATTCTGCAGCTCCATCCGGATGTAATAATCGTTGCAGATGAGGCAGCACTTTCCAGATGGGAAACGATCTGATCTTGACGTGATTTGCTTTTAGTGATATAATAAGCTAAAATTTTTTAAGGAGGTGAGACGCTGTGGGACATATTTCAATTCAGGCTACTTCATTATGGACTAATATTGTTAATATCTCTGCAGTTTTCGGTAATTTTGACGCGTCCGTGTATCAGTGCGCCCATTTTTACGAAAAAGGCAGCGTCTCATCTGAAAATCATTCTGTTAGCCGGTAGTTTTTACCACTGGTTTTTCGGTTGATTTTCCGCCCGGATGCTCCTGCACCGGGTTTTTTTGTGCGTTTTTTTCGAAACGGCAGTCTGAACGGACGTTAATGCAATTTGAATACATAACACACAAAATGGAGGATATAACCTATGAAACAGGTAAAAACGTTTCTGTCCGGCTGCGGCTTTCTCTCAAAAGCCGTATGCTCCACAATATTAATCTGCTCGAAACAAATCTTTGACGGAGGTTTTCTCTGCATAGCCGGAGGCTACTTTGTTCAGATTGTCCAGTTTGTTCTGCTCACATTTATCTGGAAGGCTCTGGAGAAAACCAATGCTCTGCCGTCAAACGTTTCTTTGGGTCAGCTGATGACCTATACTCTGATGTCTACTGTATTACATCAGGAATTAAATATTATTTCCCCGGCCACCTCGTCCTTATGGGAGGGGTCTGTGATCGGGCGTTTTCTAAGGCCTGTATCTATTGAAGCCAGCTTTATATCCGAAACGATCGGCAGATTCTGGATTCCCAACTTTTTATTTCTGGGCATTCCATTATTGCTTTTTGCGCCGGTTCTGTCTGTCAGCCCATTGCCGGCTTCTCTAAGTCTTGGGTTCCTTTCCCTCATAAGCCTGGTACTGGCAGTTACTATTGGATTTGCGGTAGATTTACTTTTCGCTTCACTGGCCATGAATCTTAAAAACGGCTGCTTTGCAGCTCTTGCTGTCAGGGAGGCTGTTTATTCCCTGCTTTCCGGAGAAATGATCCCCTTTTCCTTATTTCCAGAGAAGCTTGGAACGCTGTTTTCCCTGCTGCCTTTGGGTTCCGTTGCCCATGGGCCTTTAACCATCTACACGGGTACTGCCATTTTTCCCACCAAGGTTCTGGCACTCCAGCTTTTCTGGGCTGTCGTTTTATGGATTCTGGCTATATATGTATTTGAAAAAAGCAAAGAAAGGATGATCTCTTTTGGCGGATAAATTTAAAACACTATTCAGGCTTTACAGGCAATACGCAAAAATGGATTTATTATGGTTTCTCAGGGATACCCGCTATTTTTTTATTCAGCTGGTTTCTGATATTGTAAGCGGTGGCTGCACCATTGCAGGTGTATGCCTGTTATCTGCTAATTTTAAAAACTTTTCCGGAATGAACCAAAACGAAATTTTGTTTATGATGGGCTACTCTCTCTTCATTGACGGAATCTATATGGTATTTTTTATCGGTAATAATACCGGCATGGTCAGCAGGATTATCGGACGGGGACAGCTTGATCACATTATGATCCAGCCGGTCCCCATATGGGCAGAGCTTCTAGCACAGGGTTTTTCCCCTGTTTCCGGTTCTCCTATGCTGATTTTCGGAATAGCGCTTACTTATTATGGCGCTGCCAGGGCTGTAATGCCCATAAATGTTTTTATGATTTTGCTGTTTCTATTTTACAGTACATGCTCCATTGTGATCGTGTTGTCATTTATTTACCTGCTCTCCTGCTCGGCGTTCTATGCTCCGGCTGCTGCAGAAGAGATAGCTTGCGTGGGAAAGGATTTGTTTTCTACCATCAAAACCTACCCCCTGGGAAATATGAGAGGCTTTCAAAAGCACATCTTTTTGTCAATTATACCGGTAGGCCTTTGTGCGTGGTTTCCTTCCACACTTTTAATAAAGGCCGGGAAATACGGAACAGGAGCGGTTTTCGTTCCCGAAGCACTTTATCTGCCTGCGGCAGCTGCAATATTTCTGATTATAGCAATTGTAACGTTCAAGAAAGGAATGAAACATTATGAAACCTACGGTTCTCCAAGATACTCCGGCTTTGGCCATCGATAATATTACAAAAGAATACTGCCAGTGGCAGCGAAGCGGCAATGCCCGCGATATCATTAAAAATCTGATCCATCCGGAAAAACGGGTGGTAACAGCTCTTGACCGGGTATCTCTTCAGGTAAAAAAGGGCGAATTCGTTGCTTACGCAGGCGCCAACGGCGCCGGCAAAAGCACCACAATAAAGATTCTTTCCGGAATCCTCATGCCTACAGAGGGAACTGTTTCTGTCCTTGGACTTAATCCTGCCAAAGACCGGATTAAACTCATGCGCCATATTGGAGTCCTTTTCGGCCAGCGTACAGAACTGTGGTGGGACCATCCGGTAATATCCAGTTTTGAATGGAAGAAACAGGTATGGAACATACCGGATTCCACCTTCCGCAAAAACCTTGAGATGGTTACGGAACTTTTAGACCTCTCGGACATTTTAAAAACTTTTGCCAGGGAATTAAGTCTGGGGCAGAGAATGCGGGCGGATATTGCCATGCTTCTTCTGCACAGTCCGGAGCTGATTTTTCTTGATGAACCCACACTTGGTCTTGATGTTCTTGCAAAACAGCAGATGATCCGGTTTTTAAAGAAGATAAACCTGGAGAGCAAAACCACAGTGGTCGTTACCAGCCATGATATGGACGATCTGGAGGAAATGGCCCAGAGAATTGTTCTTATTAACAAGGGAAGGATCGCATTTGACGGTAACTTTGATGAACTTCGAAATGTGATGGGAGGATTTTACAGGATTGTGCTTACCACCGCATCAAAGGAGGCACCTCTCTCTCTGCCCGGAATGAAACTTCTAAAAACAGACAGCGGAATTCACGAGTACGAATTTGACCGGAATATACTGGGAATTCATAAGGTTATGGCGCTGCTTTCCGACTATCCCCAGATCCTTGATGTGGAGATTAAAAAGGCCCCTATCGAGGATGTCGTGGCAAATTTATATTTGAGCTGGCGCGAAAATTAACGGTTGGTTTTTTCGAATTATTAGTGTAGAATATAGTTACATAATTTTAAAACGAAAGAGGTGTACTTATGGCATACGCATTTACTAAAGATCTGGAGACCGGCAACCAGTTAATTGATTCCGAACACCGTCAGCTCATTGATGCAATCAACAATTTACTAACTGCATGTTCCACCGGCAAAGGCCGTGCAGAGCTGGCTAATACAACTAAATTTTTACAGGATTATACTGCCAAGCATTTTGGGGACGAGGAGAAACTTCAGCTTCAGAGCCAGTATCCGGATTATACAAATCACAAACGTTACCATGAAGAATTTAAGAAGGTAGTTGCAGGAATTTGTCAGAAGCTTGATAAAGATGGACCTACCGTTGCACTTGTCGGCGAAGTAAACAGCGCTATTGCAGGCTGGCTGATCAACCATATCAAAAAAGAGGATGTCAAAGTGGCAACCCATATTAAAAGCAGATCCTGACACTAATAAACCTTACAACCAAGCAGTTTCTTACCAGAGTCCTGGCAGGAAGCTGCTTTTTTATTATGCGGCACAAAATAATTGCTGTGCTCTCTTTTCATTCTGTCTGTATTTTGATAAAATAGATTCAGAAATGAAAAACAAATTACTGGAAAGAAGGTACATGATTATGAAAGACCCAAACTGCGCATATTGTATGAAAGGAGACTTAGTTGCCAAATTCGGTTATCCTGTCTGCGAGATGGAAACAGGCTTTTTATATTTATTTAAGGAACAGAGCAAAAAAGGCAGAGTTATTCTGGCATATAAAGATCATGTCAGCGAGATGATTGATATCAGTGACGAGGAGAGAGATGCATTTTTTGCTGAAGTTTCCAAAGTATCCAGAGCTATTCACAAAGTTTTTAATCCGGACAAGGTAAATTATGGCGCTTATGGAGATACCGGCTGTCATCTGCACATGCACATTGTTCCGAAATACAATGGAGGAGATGAGTGGGGCGGTACATTTGCCATGAATCCGGATAAGGTATATTTAACAGATGATGAATATGAGAAAATGGCGGAAGCCATTCGTGCGGCTTTATAATCAGTAAGATAATCGTACAGGGAAGGAAGGTGCCGGAGAATGTTGGATGAAATCAGAAAACAGGCAGGCAAAGCTGCAAAAGAGCTTTTGGAAGCATCACATTTGAAGGAAAAGGACTTAGTGGTCATCGGCTGTTCTTCCAGTGAGATATCCGATCACAGAATCGGTTCCCATTCCAGTGCAGAGATTGGCCAGGCAGTATTTTCCGCAATCTATGAAGTGTTTCATAAACAGGGAATTTATGTGGCTGCCCAGTGCTGTGAGCACTTAAACAGGGCACTTATTTTAGAAAGGGAAGCGGCAGAATTCTATCATTATGAACCCGTCAATGTAGTTCCCCAGCTAAAGGCCGGGGGCTCCTTCTCTCTTGCCGCCTATCATGGTTTTGAACATCCGGTAGCAGTTGAATCCATTAAGGCTCATGCAGGAATTGATATTGGAGATACACTGATTGGAATGCATTTAAAAGCTGTGGCAGTTCCCGTGCGTATAAAAACCCAGTATATCGGTTCTGCCCATGTGGTTGCAGCCCGTACCAGACCGAAATACATCGGCGGTATCCGCGCCTTCTATGATGATACCATAGAATAATAAAAAACCTGCTGTCAGGCGGTAATTGCCGCGTACAGCAGGTTTTTTTATTACTCTATTCCATGGTTGCGTACATAAAGTACCAATAGCCGTAAGGAGAATGCCATGTTCCTTTTACCTCAGGTTTCTGCAGATAAAAATCACTGGAATATACGAGAGGAGATACCGCAGCATCTTCCATCATGATCTTTTCTGCCTGATGAAGCTTATTATAATGCTCTGCTTTATCAGCTGTGCTTCTGGCCTCAGTCAAAAGTTTATCTACTTCCGCACTGGAATACTTTCCGTCATTGTTTCCGCTCTCTGTTGAAAGCAGATTCAACATGTTGGATGGATCATCGTAATCATATACCCAGCCTCCGCGGCAGATTTCAAAATCACCGGCACGGCGGGTAGGCGTGAATGTGGACCACTCCACAATCTTAATATCCATTCTGATTCCAAGCTCGCTCCAGGCATTCTGCAAGTATTCTGCTATTGGTTTATTATAGCCGGCATCATTAGTCATGTATTCGATGACAGGGAATCCTTCACCATTTGGATATCCTGCCTCAGCAAGCAGTGCTTTTGCCTTTTCCAGATCTGCTTCATAATTATCTACGCTGAAGTAATCTCCGCCATTATTTGTACGGCTTACCTCTTCAAAAGAAGAACCTTCCGTTTCGT
Organism: Lacrimispora sp. 38-1; assembly: GCF_049890855.1. NCBI lineage: Bacteria > Bacillati > Bacillota > Clostridia > Lachnospirales > Lachnospiraceae > Lacrimispora > Lacrimispora sp. 38-1. Next base: position 17,365 of record NZ_JBANEW010000032.1, read on the forward strand.
CAGAGATTCCAGGTCCTACAAAATTAGCTGCTGGAAGTGCAGTTCCCATCATAAGGGTATCGGCTATGTAACTGCGATCAACCGCAAGACTTAATGCACGGCGGACTTTCGCATTGGTAAATGGTTCCTTCTGGGTATTGAAAATTGTATAGGATGTTGCCATTCGTGGTTCTAAATGGAATTCAGGTGAATCCTTAAGGCTTGGAATCTCATCAGTTGGAACATCACGGATCATCTGAACCTCACCTGTCTGATATGCGCTGTATGCAGCATTGGAATCTTCCATAAGAACAAACTTTAATGTATTTAAAGTAACCTTATCTGCATTCCAGTAATTTTCATTCTTAGCAAATGTGATATGAGATCCGGGTACCCACTCAATCATCTTTAACGGACCATTAGAAATATATGTTTCAGGTGTAAGGGACCACTGGTCACCTTTCGCTTCGACTACATCTTTCTTTACAGGGGCCATACTTGCATGAGTAATAATCTTGTCAAAGTATACACAAGGACCAGAAAGCTCAACTACAAAGGTTTTTGCATCAGGTGCAGAAACTGCCAGGGCATCAATATTTCCTGCTGCTGCTTCATCATAGCCCTTGATCATGGAAAGCATATCCGCTGCATATGGTGCTGCAGTCGCAGGATCAGCCATACGTTTCCAGGAGTACACAAAGTCCTCAGCAGTAAAATCGGAACCATCACTCCATTTCAAACCGTCTCTTAAATGAAATGTGTAGGTGAGTCCGTCATCACTGACATCATAGGATTCTGCCTGTCCGGGAACAATATTGTTCTTCTCATCAAATGTCAGAAGTGTCTCAAACGCATGCAAAATCATATTGGATGCATCAATTGCCGAGTTGAGAGCTGGATCAATGGTTTCCGGATCCGGTCCTATTTCTACTGCCAGGTCAAGACCCCCTGTTGAGGTATTGGCCGCTGCCTCTGTCTTCTCAGTGCCGCTCTGCGTTGTGCCTGACTTTCCGGTACCTCCGCATGCACTTAAAACCAGGCCAGAGACAAGAACAGCTGCTAATACGAGTGCTGTTTTTTTCATAATACTTCCCTCCGTATCTATGTTCGTTCTATCGTCCGTCCTTCAAGGACAGTACGGGTTATAGCATACCACAAAAGAACCAATCATGCAATCAGGTTTTTCGCTTTAAACTCTTGTGTTGTAAGGCGATAGCGCGATAACGCGTCAAAGGGCCAGACGATTTGCATTCCTCATTCGTCTGGCTCACAAAGACATTCTATATATTTTTTTAACGATAGGAAGTGTGCAGTGCCTTCAGTAATACTTTGGGATTTTTTACATATGGAGTAACGGGGCAGATCTTTTTGTCTATCCCCATCAGAGTATAAACGGCAATTCTTGCAGCACGTACCGAATACTCTTCAGTAAAGACCATATCCTCCGGTATTTCAACAAACTGACTGACCATGGCAAAGTTCGTGGAACCCTCGGGAACCACCTCCGGCCGGTCAACCATCTTCCTCGGCTGGAACTGCGCATCGACATAAGGCATCATGCAGGGGATTACATTAATTATATCTGCCATAATCTCTTCTTTTCGGTTTTCCATATGAAGGTGGCAGAGAAGTTCTGTAAGAAGTTCCTCTCCCGTACAATCTTTCATCGGTTTTTTTATATAATCACCTAATTTATCTGTATATAGACCATATCCCCAGAATATGGTCTGATCCATGGGCTGATTGACAAAATGAGGCTGAGCTGCAACAACAATGCTCATAAGCCAGCTGGAATCCTTAAAAGTCATTAAAGCTCCGCTGCCAGGAACATTGCCGGAATAGTCCTCTATAAGCTTTAGCAGCCGGTTTCCTTTGCTGGTCACGGTAAAGCTCTCCCAGTTTGTCTCACTGGCATCTCCAAAAAATGGATATGGATTTCCAAGTCCCTGCTTTTTAGCTGCCACTTTACTCCATAATTCTCCGGAGATCGGCCTTAAAGAAGGAGCCGGTGCGGGGGTATGGAGATCTCCTAAAGTAGCACTGTCTGTCATGCATGCATTTGTCATAATGCAGATGTCGCCATCATCAAGCTCCAGGACACGTGTGACTCCATGGTCAGTTAAGTGGAGAACCTTTGCGGTGATCTGATCCCCCTCCGCAAAATCGATGTCTGTTACAGTGCAGTTTTCTGCAAATATGACTCCTTCTTTTCTTAAGTAAGCTTCGAGTGGGCGAATCACACTGTCGTACTGATTAAGGGGCGTTCTTGTAACACCCTCCAAGGTATCTATACGGGAAAATTCCAGTATCATTCTGCGCATATAACGGCGGAACTCAAATAAGCTGCTCCATTTCTGAAAAGCAAAGGTGGTCTGCCACATATACCAGAAATTCGTTGCGAAAAAGTGGGGCATGTCTGCAAACCATTCTTCAATGGTCATATCATCAAGCTTATCCTCAGGTGTGTTCATCAGTCTTAAAAGAGCCATCCGCTCTTTCTGGTTAAATCCCATGCTCTTCACATCAAGTATCGTTCCGTCTTTATCAATTAATCGTGCTTTGGCTGATGTTGGGTGGGCATGGTCAAAATCCAGAATCTCTTCCGTCACGCTTTTTCCCTGTTTGCTAAGAGAGGGAATGGAGCGAAACAGCTCCCAGAAGTTCTCGTAGGTCTCTTCATTAAGCATACGCCCGCCCCTGCAGACAAACCCCTTTTCTGACGTGCCGATACCGTCATTGCTTCCTCCGAATATTGGCATACCTTCAAAAATGGTAATCTGATTTCCAGGCATTTTGCAATCCCGGATCAAATAAGCTGCTCCTGCAAGACTTCCAAGCCCGCCTCCCACAAAATAAGCCTTTCCTTCTGGTATCACCGGATTTTTCCCGTCATCAGTCTGCTTTACCTTCTTTAGATCCCCGTTCCGTTTATAAAGCGTCCTGGCGGCCACTCCCGCTGCTGTAGCTGCTAATCCCAGTGCAAGTAATTTAATCATGTTGCTTTTTTCCATTTTCTTCTTCATAATCCACGCTCCAATCTCATTTTAAATCAGCTGATAAGCTTATATTATCATACTACATTTTTTCCGTCACCATACATGCTTTTATACCTGTATAAAAAAACGACACCCAGAATATGGTGTCGAAAAACCAGACAATTTTTCTATATTGTCTATCGTAATTTTTATTATATTCTTTTACAATAAAAATAATGAATAAGGAGGACAATCCATGTCGGGTACATTACACAAACATATACGGGAAAGCGTTTTAAGAACCGCACTTCTTCATCAGCTGAAAAATGGTCAGAAGGCTCCGGAACGGACCGCCCGCAACTTAAGCGAACTGCTGCTGAAGTTCAGCCCTGCATCGAGTGAACTTTTTACTTACGATGAGCTTCTCATTATGATAAAACGTTGTTCCATAGAGGAATGCCTGAATCTGATTATACAGAAACTGGCTTAAAGCTCCGCCTGGCTGCGAATGTAACCGATCCGTTCTGTGGCTCTGGCGAGGCTTTTTAACCGATCGGATACCTCTTTCGGCTCCATCTTCATTCCTTCTTTCACCCATTCCATGATTACCCCGCAAAGACCGTAGGCATAAAATCCCGCATCGAAATCCCGTTCTTCATACGTCAGTCTGCCCTTCTCATCCAGAACCTCAATTGCTTCCGAAAACAAAGCTTTTGTCATTTCATACAGATAACTCTCAAATGTATGCTCTTGTTCTTTTATTGTGTTCATATAGAAAACTTTTTCCCGCCTCATATTATTTAAAAGCTCATATATTTTTTCACTCCAGTTTTCAAGACTGATATCATCTGCGATCGCAGCAAAATTTTCATTATAATAAATCCAGCTTAACAGCTCATACTTGTCCTGATAGTGATAATAAAAGGTCTGCCGGTTCAGACCACATACTGCAGTAATATCTGATATGGATATCTTATCAAATGGTTTCTCTTTGCATATCTGCTTCAATGCTTCTGCAATCGCACGTTTTGTAATAAGCGAATCCGACATAAGCCCTCCTGTTATACTATTCTTTCATGTCTGTAAAAAAATTGGCAATTGCCGCAAACTGCTCTAAATTAAGTGCCTCTCCTCTCACTGAAGGGGAAAGACCCAGGCTTTCAATGGCATCTGCGATCTGTTCTTTGGTATAAGGTACCTCAGGAGAATTATTTAAACCGTTTTGAAGTGTTTTTCTTCTCTGGTTAAACGAGGCCCGGATCAGCCGGAACATCAACCCCGGATCCTTCACATTGACCGGGGGATTTTTATGCCGGGTCAGGCGGATTACAGCAGATCCAACATTAGGCCGGGGCATGAAGCAGTTAGGGGGAACATTGGCCACAATATAAGGTTTTGCATAATACTGAACAGCCAGAGACAGGGCTCCGTAATCCTTAGATCCAGGGCCTACCTGCATGCGGTCTGCTACCTCCTTTTGTACCATGACAGTAATGTTGTCAATGGGTACATTTCCCTCAAAAAGTCCCATGATGATAGGAGTCGTAATGTAATAAGGAAGATTCGCTACTACCTTAATGGGACGGCCTCCGTTATACTGTTGTGCAATCTGATTAATATCAACCTTAAGGATATCATCATGAATTATGGTAACATTATCATAATCCTCAAGAGTCTCATTCAGAATGGGAATCAGCTTTGAATCAATCTCCACCGCTACTACCTGCCCGGCATTTTCTGCAAGATACTGAGTCATGGTTCCGATTCCAGGTCCGATTTCCAGAACGCAGTCATCCTTTGTCACTCCCGCGGCCGCAATAATTTTATCCAGTACATGGGTATCTATTAAAAAGTTCTGCCCGAACTTTTTCTGAAAGGCAAATTCATATTTCTGTATGATTTCAATGGTTTTTTGGGGATTTCCTAATTTATTCTGCATATAACCTCTTTTTCCGCATATTTTTAAATTTATGGTATCTTATTATATGTAAAAAGTCAATAATTTAAAAATTGGATCGGGGTTACGCATACTCGCTGTTATGACAATATTCTGATCAGCCAACAGGGGCAATCACGATCTTTCCGTCTGCTTCAATCGGAACGGCGCCCGCATCTCTCAGAACAACTGCAACAGCGGCATCCAGTCGTGATGGAAGCTCCGGCCATTTCAAGGAAGCCTTGAATTTTATGTACTTGTTATCGGATTTGAGTAATTCTTTTACGATTTCGCCGATGGTTGCCCGGCCAATCCGGCGATGTGCTGCAAGTATCTCTTTTTTCATTTCTTTATAATAAGTGCAGAAGAAGTCAAAAAAAGCTTCGCTGTCAGCACTGGTACCAGTATACATCTCCAGCTCATATTTATTGATCAGTGTTTCATTTGCCTTAAGTATTTTGTTCATGTCATGAGATCTGTGGGCATCCATGGCATAGACAATATAGCCCTCTCGCGCCATGATCCTGTATTTATTAGTGATGTCTATCAGTCTGTCCAGGGAACTGTACAAAAATGGCGGATTAATCTCAATCGTAGTATCCCCGCTGAAAATAATTTTATATTTAGGATCGTAGATGCAGATATGTCCCCGGGAATGAGATCCGTCAAAGGATATGAAAAACCGTCCCAGTTCCCATCCGCTAAGAGTCACGCTGCCGTATTGTCTGTTATTTCTTGAACCGGGTCTTAAAATAGTTGCCTCATCCACCATGTGATTATCGTCATGACCTACAGTTTCCTCCACGATCTGCTGCATTACATTCCGGGTGAGCCTGTGAGATCTTTTTTCAGTCATTTCAAACAACGGATTTCCCGGAAATTCCGTGGCGAGCACATCTTCCCATTTTTCAAGTTCCGCGAAATCATTCATTATATCGGTTATCATACTTCTTGTAGTTCCGATTTCTTCTTCAGGAAGATAGAATTTCCAGGGAAGTCCGGTCTCCTTCACAACGTCACTATTTGCTGCATGATCAAAATGCCCCTGTGTTACCAGCATGACGACCTCATTTACGCCCCTTTTTTCATACATATCAACCAGGTCCAGTATTTTTTTCTTGTAATACGGAAGCGTACCCGGGTCTATGATGTACACCTTATCTTCGTCTCTTAATACATAGGTAGTGGACGACGGCGCGCTGCCCCAGAAATTGCCGCTTAAAAAGCCCTCGATTCTCCAAACGTCGGGCAGCACTTCCTGTACGAGAGCGTCAGCTTTTTCTCCATTTTTTGATTTTACCATAATGAATTCCTCCTGAGTTATTATAATATTTATGAAATATATTTATATTTATATTTCATAAATTTGTCTTCATTATAGATTCCTGCTATTGAATAATCAATAGTTATAATATATAATAATTAATAAATTTCATATTTTATTTTTATGGAATATTTTATGTCTTAACATAATTTGTATTTTTACTACTTAGGAGATTGATATGAACGGATTTGAAAAAAGACGGCAGGAAAAAAAAGAAGCCATAATGTTTGCAGCAAAAGAGCTGTTTAAACTATATGGCTACAATAAAGTCAGTATCGCGGAAATTGCAAAAAAGGCATCTGTTTCACAGGTATCCATTTACAATTTCTTTGAAAGCAAAGAAAATCTTAAAAATCAATTGCTGAAAACACTTTGGGAAGATTATTACCAGACAATCATGTCCATTCTTAACAGTACCGATACTATAGAGAAAAAAATTGAGAGCTTCTTCTATACAGTGGCTGTCTATTCGAAAAATTATTCTATAAATTTTATTGCAGAGTCCTTACGCAGCCAATTGGAACTGGAAGAAAACACAACAGAAATGCAGCTGGGAAAAATTAAGCAGGCAGTGGCTTCTCTTATTGAGCAGGGAAAACAGGAGGGTGTTATCAAAGATACAATTACGACAACTGCCATGATGAATTTAATAGATATGTTTCGATTCTATATGATTCACAATCCTTTGGCAGGTCTGAATTATGATCAAAACCCGCAACTTCTGGATGAACTGATATCTCTGCTTTTGACTGCACTTCTGGTTTAGTCTGAAAAATTATACCAGCGCATAAAGCCTTTTAGCATTTCTGCATGTAATCTCCATTATCGTTTCTTCCGGAATTCCCTTGATCATGCTGATTTCCCGCACCACAAAAGGCAGGTTTAAAGAAGTATTGCGTTTTCCACGGTTGGGTACTGGAGCCAGATAAGGACAGTCGGTTTCCAGTACCAGCTGTTCCAAAGGCATATACTCCACCACTTCTTTGAGTTTTCTTGCATTCTTAAAGGTAAGCACACCTCCAATTCCCAGATAGAAGCCCATGTTCAAATATTCTCTTGCCAACTCTTTCCCATAGGAGAAACAATGAATTACACCACCAATATCCTCAGCCTTCTCTGCCTTCATGATATCCAGAGTGTCCTTTGCTGCGTCTCGGCTGTGAATAATAACCGGAAGTTTTACCTCCCTCGCCAGATTAAGCTGCTTAATAAACCAGGTCTTTTGTGTGTCATGATCTGGTTCTTCCCAGTAATAATCGAGTCCGATCTCTCCAATAGCTACAATCTTTTTTCTCTTGGAGTTTTCTTTGAGCCAGTTTAATTTATCCTCATCAAGCTCTGCAGTCTCATTAGGGTGGACACCGATAGCCCCATAAACATGTGGATATTTTTCCGTCAGCTCCAGAGTGTTTTTCGATGTTTTTATACTGGCTCCCACATTAGTAACCGCTTCTATACCATGAGACTGCAGGCTGCCAAGCAGGTCTTCTCTGTCCTCATCAAATGCCTCATCATCGTAATGGGCGTGCGTATCAAAAATCATAAATATCTCCTTTAAGCGTTTGTCATGCTGTTATCATCAGCCTCAGAATATAAAGCAGGATTAGATGAAAAGGGTAAAACCAGTAAAAAAGATATTTAAAATTCTTCTCCCCTTTTTTCCCGTTATACATGTGTATGGGCAGGAGAGCAAGTGCCCCCGCTCCGAGGCAGCTTACGCTTATTAACGCCGCCGTAATTCCTGAAAATACAGTCTGAAGCTTTTTATTATTCCGAAATACGTATATGGTCAGAATCAGTACAATTCCATATATGTTATAATCCGATTTCAGCAGTATGGATACCCCGCAACCCACTCCTATTGCCAAAAACTGCCTGAGTGGATCACCCATGGCCTTCTGGTACCAGACCAGCACCCACAGACCAATTAAAAGGGTAAAGAACACATTCTGATATCCGGGGTGAAACCAGCTGTTAAAAACCGCCAGATCAAAAGGGATCTCTGAGATTAAAGCGAAAGCAAACAGCCTGATTCCATACTTTTTAATATCTCTGGTATGAAGAAACCCTTCTACCAGTAAATAGCAGAAAATAGGAAAAGCAATTCTCCCTATGGTTCGAAGAACAAAATCAATGGCACTCCACCTAGCCCCTGCCGGCGTAGCCAGTATTGTCTGCATCAATAAAGGATTCTGATATTTTAATATCCCGTTTTCAATCACAACCGCACCAATATGGTCAATCAGCATGGTTATGACCGCAATCATCTTTAAGGTATTCCCGGAAATTCCTTTTCTATGGGAAGCGGCAGATTCTGTCATGGAGTCCTCCTTTTAAATGACAAGACCGGATTATTAAAATCCGGCCTTGTATATCTTTTTCTGTCCTTAAGACAGTTTTTTATCAGCAGATCTCTGCTCCGGATGGCATTGTCTTTTCCGGAACCATAAGAGATAAATTGCCCTGTGCATCTTCCGCGCATAAAAGCATGCCTTCAGACAAAACTCCGGCCAGTTTCGCTGGTTTTAAGTTTACCACAACCATAACCTTTTTTCCAACCATTTCTTCCGGTGAGTAATGGGCTTTAATTCCGCTCACAATCTGTTTTACCTGGCTGCCTATTTTTACTTGCGAACATAAAAGCTTTTTTGACTTGGCTACCGCTTCACAGGCAATTATTTCACCCACCTGAAACTGCAGTTTTCCAAAATCCTCATACTCAATTTCCGGTTTTGCTTCTATATCGATTCCGTCATCTGCCTGAGCTTCCTTCTCCTCTTTGCCGCTTTCTGCTGCTGTATGCATAGCTTCCACCTTCTCCATCACTTCTTTTATATCCATGCGGGCGAATAATATCTCCGGCTTATCCGTCACCTTGTTTCCAGATGGGTATAAACCAAATTCATTCATCTGGGACAGCTCTCTTTTTGATGTGTTAAGCTGGGCAAGGATCTTTTCTGAGGTTTGGGGCATAAAAGAGGCAAGAAGAGAAGCTCCAATGGTAATGGCTTCTGTCAGGTTATAAAGAACCGTTTCCAGGCGGGCTTTTGAAGCCTCATCCTTTGCAAGAGTCCACGGTGCTGTCTCATCAATATATTTATTGCTTCTTCTGAAGATATTAAAAATTGAAGTAATTGCATCTGCAACCCGGAGTTTCTCCATCTTCTCGCTGACCTTCTTCACTTCATCAAGCACAACTGCCTTTAAATCCTCATCAAATGCATCTGTCGTACCTCCGTCTCTTACCACACCTTCAAAATATTTATTGGACATGGAAATAGTACGGTTCACAAGATTGCCAAGAATATTGGCAAGATCAGAATTCATGCGCTCAACCATAAGCTCCCAGGAAATGATTCCATCATTGTCAAAAGGCATCTCGTGAAGCACAAAATAACGGACTGCATCCACTCCGAAGAAATCCACCAGTGTATCAGCGTATAGAACGTTACCCTTGGATTTACTCATCTTTCCATCGCCCTGCAGCAGCCATGGATGGCCAAATACCTGTTTCGGAAGGGGCACATTAAGTGCCATTAAGAAAATAGGCCAGTAAATGGTATGGAAACGGATAATATCCTTACCAATCAGATGAAGGTCTGCAGGCCAGAGCTTTGAAAACTGGTCACTGTTTTTTCCATCGCAGTCATAACCGATTCCTGTAATATAATTTGTCAGTGCATCCAGCCATACATAAGTAACATGCCTTGGATCAAATGTCACCGGGATTCCCCATGTAAAAGTAGTTCTTGACACGCATAAATCCTGAAGCCCTGGGAGAAGAAAGTTGTTCATCATCTCATTCTTTCTTGATACCGGCTGTATAAAATCAGGATTTTCATTAATATGCCGGATCAGTCGGTCGGCATACTTGCTCATACGGAAGAAATAAGCTTCTTCCTTCGCCGGTTTTACTTCCCGACCGCAATCCGGACATTTTCCGTCTACCAGCTGGGACTCCGTAAAGAAAGACTCACATGGGGTACAGTATAAGCCTTCATAATATCCTTTATAGATATCTCCCTGGTCATAGAGCTTTTTAAAGATTTTCTGAACCTGTTCTTCATGCTCCGGATCAGTCGTACGGATAAATTTGTCATAAGAGGTATTCATCAGATCCCAGATTGTTTTGATCTGACCTGCTGCCTGATCCACGAATTCCTTAGGAGTTATGCCTGCTGCTGCCGCTTTTTCCTCAATCTTCTGTCCGTGCTCATCAGTTCCTGTCTGAAAGAACACATCATATCCTTCTTCTCTTTTAAACCGTGCTATAGCATCAGCCAGGACTGCCTCATAGGTGTTGCCGATATGAGGTTTACCGGATGCATATGCAATGGCTGTGGTAATGTAATATGGCTTTTTGTTCGAATCTTTACACATAATCTTTTCCTCCAGAAATATAATGAGATGCAGGGTGATTCATTTCCCAACAAAGAAAAACCCGTCTTAAAAAATCCTCATAGGAAATTTAAAGACGGGGCACTATCCCGTGATACCACTTTAATTTATCCATGCCTTACAGCACAGACCTCACCGGCTGCGTTCTAATCAAAAGCTTTTCAGAATAGAGCTTATGGTATATAATAACAGTCTGACACGATAACGGGTGTGACCGTCGAAATTTAAAGGCTCAGAAAGCCAATTCAACTTCGCTGCTCCAAGGCCATGTTGGGAAATACGCCCAGGCTTCCTTTTCAGCTACCGGAATTCTCTGTACATGAGGCGGGTTTCTTACTCTTCTTTTCTCAGCATTTTCAAATGAATCAATTGTCAGTAACCCTAGTGTAATAGTTTCATACCCGTTTGTCAAGCAGGTAAGTTTCAGGATCTGACCTTTTGTCATTACTTTTTTCTTATATACATATAAATAATATTAGTGAATTGCGGAGGATCTTAATATGAAAAACATTATTATCAGGCAGGGACGCCGTATCCTTTCCATTGTCTTGGCGGCTTTTCTGTTTTGTGCCTGTACACCGCCTCCAAGACAGACAGGAACTCCTTCTGATGCTCTATATGAAAAATACCATGCAGAAGATTTATCCATGCAGAAATCATTTGATCAGTTTACTGCCGATTTATTCCGGGATGAAATCAGCGATTCCGGTATCAGCTTTCATTTCAGCATTGCCGATCCCGCTACCAGAGGAATTGATACGGTCCCTTTAACTCTTGGTGATTTCTCTCTGGATAAGATGAAGCAGGGTACTAAGGACCTTCAGGAGGTAAAGAAAAAGCTGGAAGGGTTTAACCCCCGCAAGCTGACTGCTGATCAAAGACTTACATACCAGATTCTGTATTCCTACACCGATACCGAATTAACTTCTGATGGAATGGAACTCTACGCCCAGCCGCTGACCACCACAATTGGAATTCAGGCCCAGCTTCCTGTCCTCTTTGCAGAGTATTCGTTCTACAACAAAGCGGATGTAGACCACTATCTCTCACTGCTTTCCACCATTGACGAGTATTACGGACAAATTCTGGAATTTGAGAAGCAGAAATCTGCTGCAGGACTGTTTATGTCAGACGCTGCTGCCGATCATGTTCTGAAGTCCTGTGAGGCTTATTTAATACAACCGGATCACAGCTTTCTTGCTGAAACCTTCAATACAAGGATTGATGCCCTGACGGATTTAACTGACGAGGAAAAAGCCGAATATAAAAAGCAAAATTTAAAAATACTGGAAGAACATTTTATTCCTGCCTATAAAAACTTAATAAGCGGAATTACGGCTCTTATGGGGACCGGAACCAATGATAAAGGTCTATCCTGGTTTCCTGATGGAAAAAAATACTTTGAATATCTGGTTCATTCCAATACCGGAACCTCCTATGACTCAGTCAAAAGTTTAAAAAAAGCAATTGAAAGGCAGATGACTTCTGATATCAGGGCATTGGGACAAATCACTAAGGATCATCCTGAAGTGATTGACTCTCTGGACCACTACTCTTTCAAGTATACAAAACCAGAAGAAATCCTGGAATCCCTGAAGTCCCAGATTACCACAGATTTTCCGGAACTTCCGCCCTGCAGCTACACAGTCAAGTATGTGCCCGATGCTTTGGAATCATCCTTAAGCCCGGCATTTTACCTTGTTCCCCCTTTGGACCGGTACCAGGATAATGTTATTTACATTAACAATAACCCTCGTTTTAAAAACGAAGACCTCTTTACAACCCTGGCTCATGAAGGCTACCCGGGACATTTATATCAGAATGTATATTTCCTGAGCAAAAAGCCAAATGATTTAAGAAGCATACTATCTTTTTCCAGCTATTCCGAAGGATGGGCTACCTATGTGGAATATTATTCCTATACATTAGACAACGGACTGGATCCGGAGCTGGGAAAGCTGCTGGCACATAATACAGCAGTGACACTGGGAATCTACGCATACCTTGATATCTGCATCAATTATGAAGGCTGGGATAAGGAAGCGACCGCTAAATATCTGGGAACCTTCTATAACGTGGAAAATACAGATATCACAGATTCCATATTTAACAGTCTGGTTGAAAATCCAACCAATTATATGGAGTATTATGTAGGATATCTCGAGATTATGGAAATGCGAAACACTGCAGAGAGAATCTTAAAGGATGACTTCAACTTAAAGGATTTTCACACCTTTCTTCTTGATGTGGGGCCTGCACCCTTTTCTGTAATCCAGCCGGCTTTCCGCAACTGGCTGGCTAAACAGCTAAGAAGTTAAACTGGAATAAAAAAAGAGGCAGAAGCCGTAAAATTCATGGCTTTTGCCTCATTTTTTATTTAATTTCTTTATAATTCTTTACATATTCCAGATAATCGTTGTCGCCCTGTTTGACCGAACCGCTGGAATAATTTTTACCGTTTACCAGAAGTTTTAATTTATCCAGTTCAAAGTTTTCAATAAAGGTGTTGCCTATAGCAGCAATCGTAAGTTTGTCATCACCCTGGGGCACTGCAGACAAATCCAGGGTACCAATTCCATCAGCAGATTCATATTTCAAAACCTTGGTACCTTCCTCTAATACGCCGTACTCAATGAGTTTGCTCACTATTGCTTCGGCAGTCAGCTTATCCACTGCATCCATAGCCTGATTTAAACCGGTTTTATTATCATTCTTACTGTATACAGATATAATCTCCATAGGCTCTGCATTGGGGTCAGGGACTTTATCGCTGGCGCCTCCTGTTGATGCCATAACCTGAGGATCAGGCGGTGTTGTTTCCATCTTCGGCTGTGTTGGTGTACAGGCCGCAAGGGATACCATCAGCATTGCGCTCATTAAATACAAGATAATTTTTTTCATAAATGCGTATTGCCTCCTTTAATTCTGTTAAAGGCTCCGAAACCATCTATTCAGTTTGGTCAGAGCTTTGATTAAAACTTCTACCTCATCCTCACTTAACCCTTCTATCACTCCGGCTATCATCTCCCGATGAAATGTGGCATGATGGTCATAGGCTTGTTTTCCTTTATCTGAAAGAGAAATATAAACAACACGCCGGTCCTCTTCTCCCCTTTGGCGGGTAACATAACCTTTTTTAACAAGACTGTTCATGGCTATAGTCAATGTCCCCACCGTGACGGACAATTCCCTTGCTATCGCGGACATATTCTTAGGTTCTCCGACTCCGATCGCCTCAATTACATGCATATCATTATTGGTGATATTATTAAATTCCTGTGTAATGATAGCCTGCTGTTCGATATCCATTATATCCCGAAACAGCCTTACCAGTACTTCGTTAAGAGTTCCGTAAGTATCCACGTTTATCCCCTTCAAATCTATATGACAATAAAAGCTTCTTCGTAATTATACATGATTATGTATTTGAAGACAACCACCTGAATTCTTATGAAATTCTTAAATCAAAATGATTAATTTCCTTTTATACCAAAATCCGGCTCAAAAATACGCTGGCTGCTATTCCGGCTGCAGTGGCAGTCAATGCCCCCGCAAGAGTGTATCTTGTTTTTCTTATTTTTACAGTACCAAAATAAACACTGAGACAGTAAAACAGTGTCTCCGTGCAGCTCATAAGAACAGAAGTCATAAATCCAATATAAGTGTCTGTGCCATATTTTTTAAAAATATCCAAAACCAATCCAATGGCCGCTGAATTCGAAACCAGCCGAACTAAAATAACCGGCACGACCGGTGCCGGAAGATATAAATAAGAAGCCGGTTTTGTAAGCAGTTTTGCCAGAAAATCCAAAAAACCAGAAGCTCTAAGAACTCCTACCGCCGTCATAAGACCAATCAGTGTAGGCATAATGCCCGCAACGGTTTTCATACCATCTTTCGCACCGTCTAAAAAATCATCAAATACCGGACGCTTTGACAAAAAGCCAAATCCGACAATATAAAAAATGATCAGCGGAACCGCAGCTTCAGAGAGAAATAATAAAAATCCCATAGTTTTACTCACTATCCGTTAATTATTATAATCTATTCCGGCTGTTTCCTTTTCATACTATGGAATAATTTCAAAATTTTTCTTCGAATGATTAAGGCAGACTTTTGTAAGCAGCAAATGACTGAATTCCAGTAATACAGTATTCTCAGCTGCTTTCTCACAACGGTTTTTGATCCCCTTTTATTTAATTCAGTCATGATCTTCTGGAATTCATCCGGCGGAGGAGCAGGCGCAGCCGGTGTTAATTCCGGATGTTTCTGCATATAATCAAGCAAATGGGCTTCCAGTTTTTCTCTTGAATTTTGATTAGTATTTAACAAATGAAAGATGGAATACTTATTTATAGAATCTTTCTTCTGCTCCACATCTATACCTCTTAATTGCTGGTTATCCTCTGGTTCCCATACGCTTTGGGGTTGACTTTTTACCACTAACGTTTACTATAATAGTATATCGAATTTGGGAGGCAGCTTTTCTATGAAAAAAATAATTTTAACTGGCGGCGGTACTGCTGGTCATGTTACCCCGAACCTTGCTTTGATTCCTACTTTAAAAGAAAAAAATTATGAGATTCGTTACATCGGTTCGTATCAGGGAATTGAACGAAAGTTGATTGAGAATGCACAAATCCCATACAGTGGAATCTCAACAGGTAAATTCCGAAGATATTTTGACGTTAAAAACTTTACTGATCCTTTTCGTGTAATAAAGGGATTTGGAGAGGCGTTGAAACTCATTAAACGCTACAAACCTGATATGGTATTTTCCAAAGGAGGGTTTGTGGCCGTCCCAGTGGTACTGGCAGCGAAGCACTTAAAGATTCCGGTAATCATTCACGAATCAGATATGACTCCCGGCCTCGCCAACCGCATCTGCATTCCTGCTGCAACCCGTGTTTGTTGTAATTTTCCGGAAACTCTAAGCTATCTTCCTAAAAACAAGGCAGTACTGACTGGATCTCCTATTCGGAAAGAACTGTTAGAAGGAGACCGTATGACCGGATTAAATTATGCAAAGCTAAACGAAAATAAGCCTGTCATCCTGATCATCGGCGGCAGCCTGGGTTCTGTTACGGTTAACAACGCCATAAGGGGCATCCTGCCAAAACTCTTAAATAATTACCAGGTAATACATATCTGCGGAAAGGGCAATCTGGATGAAAGCCTTGCGGGTGTCCGTGGATATGTACAATACGAATATGTAGATGCCCCGTTGAAACATCTTTTTGCTGCTGCCGATTTGATGATTTCCAGAGCTGGTGCCAACTCTATCTGTGAAATACTGGCACTTAGAAAACTTAATATTCTGATCCCGCTTTCAGCCGCCGCCAGCAGAGGTGATCAGATTTTAAATGCCCGTTCCTTCTCAAAACAGGGATTCAGTTATCTTCTGGAAGAAGAAAACTTAAATGGCAGCACCTTACTTCAGGCCATAACAGATACATTTGCAAACCGTCAGAATTATCTTTCAAAAATGGAAAGCAGCGAACTCCATGATGCAGTAGATACCATCATTGAAATGATCGAGAACCTGATTTCCAAAAATTAATCCAAATTATAATTGGGACCGAGTATATTCTTTAAACAGACTCTTGTCCGATAGATCCGGGAACGGCAGACCGTTCCCGGAATTTCAAGCCTTTCACAGATTTCCGGAATCGTCAGCTGTTCCAGGAAATACAGTACGGCCATCTCCTTCCACTCATCTCTCATATTGGAAATTTCACTGGTGATTTTTAAAACAGACTCTTCCCCAAGAACAACATCCAGCGGATCGGTAACCACATACCTGGCAAGTAATGCCATCTCATTGGATGCATCCTCTTCATCAAGGCTCACTTTTTCGTAATGACCATTTTTTCGAAGAGAGTCTATGCACTTTCGTTTTAATATCTTAATCAGCATGCTTTTTTTCCGCGTATCTGTCCAGGTTAATGAATAATTTTCAAAGTAAGAGATAAATGTCTCCTGTACCACATCATCAAGTTCCAGATCCGGTACATTGAGTGTTTTTGCAATTCGGCGCAGCAGTCCCTGATATTTACCATATATGGACTGCAGCAGCAGATTTTCATCTTCATGTATGCTCATATCATATGCCCCTCTGATTACAGGGCGCTCCTGATGGCGGCTCCTGTCTGTGCTAGATCTTCCGGACTTGCTTTACCCGGCATCCATGAAACCATAACAGGACCTTCTTCATAACGGGGAATCAAATGCACGTGAAAATGAAAAACCGTCTGGCCTGCCTCTTTTCCATTATTCTGCACTACATTGAACCCGGAGCATCCCAGCGCCTTTTTCATGGCGACTCCTATTTTTGCTGCTAATGGAAGGACCTTTGCTGCCGTTTCTTCATCCAGATCACAGATATCTCTGTAATGCTGCTTCGGAAGAATCAGGGCATGCCCTTTGGAAGCCGGTCCTAAATCCAAAATTACACGAAACGTATCATCCTCATAAATTGTCTCCGAAGGAACCCCTCCATTTGCAATTTTGCAGAAAATGCAGTCATCTTCTCTCACACGCTCACCTCCTTCCAGCGTCATACCCCTATATTTATTATATGCTGCGGCTTCTGGGTCTTCGGTATAAAATAGCTCCCATGATAACACCTGTAATCAAACCTGCCACATGGGCAGCATTATCAACACCTGTGCTGGTAAAACCAAAATACAGGGAACATAGAATTACCACCACCAGCTGGCGGGTACTTAAATCTTCCAGCTGACCGCGATTAACTGCCACGGCATATAAAAGACCGCCGATCACACCGAAAATCGCACCGGATGCCCCTGCGGATACCACACTTCGGTATCCGGACAGATTCACAATCATGGATACAACATTCGCTCCTACACCGCAGATTAAATAAAAGACCAGATATTTAATATGACCAAGTGCACGTTCCAGATTATCTCCCAGAATAAATAAAATAAGCATGTTGTTCATAATATGATTGATACCAAAATGCATAAATGCAGAAGTAATCAGTCTGTAATATTCTCTTCTTTCAATTACCAGCGGCGCATACATGGCTCCTTGGGAAACCATAAACTGGGTATTCTCGGTAGATCCATTCATCTCCAGGTATAGAAAATAAATGACATTTAACGCAATGAGACCAATATTTACATAGGCCTTCTTACGTCTGCTAAATTCATCCATGGAAGCGCTCCTTCTGAATTATAATATGCTTATTTTATCATAAACTGACAGATTATGTAAATATAAACGCAAAATTTGCGATAAAAATTTCATCTCCCAGGTTTAATAAAACAGTTTCATTTGTTTCCAGAAGCCGTCCATTGACATATGTACCATTGGTGGAGTTCAAATCACTGATACAGTAATCACTCCCAGCCTTTTCTATTTTCGCATGAATCCTGCTGATTGTGTCCCCGTCAATTACATAATCCACCAGCCCCTCCTGCTTTCCAATGAGAAAGGGCGTATATGTAATTGCTATATCCTGATTACCCGGACCAGCCGACTTTAGAATACGTACTTCTATGTCTTTTTGATTATTGGTTAGAAGTACCGTCTGTATAAGTTCTCCGTCTGCAGATTTTAACGGAGTCTGGGGTTCCTCCTCACTCTCATAAAATGCAGTCTTCCATTCCTCCTGCTCCTCCTCATAATCGGAGTAACTCTTTACGTTGTCTTCCACGAGATGCTTTAATTCATTTTTGCTGCCTGATTTGATTATTCCATACAAAAAAGACAATATTCCTGCTGCCAGCACTATGTACCAGTATTTTTTAATTCCTCTTAAACCAAATATACTCCAAAACACGACCGCAGCCACAGATATGACCGCAGATGATATCATTAATGGCCTCCATGAAACAAATCTGGAAGCTTTTATTTGCGCAGTCTGAGTAAATTCCTGAATAACCTGTATATCGTCTCTCTCTGCATCCGTAAACCCTGATTGAGACTCACCGGCCTCCGTAAGATCCTGGCGGTTTCTTTCTTCCCTCTCCTGTCCTGCCGCCGGCCTGGTATTATGACTGCCGACCAGCTCTGTAAGAGTGTCAATACTATAATTATCCTTTAGGCTTTCCTGATATAGAGCATAAGCCATTACCACGCATTCTTTATCCTGGTGATTTACTTTCCCCAGAAGATAATGTAACAGTTCGGTCATCTCTTCCGAAAATTTTCTGTCTCTTCCCGGTACCAGACAGAGTGAAACAAAAAAATGGTCAGGTTCCAGATAGATAAACTCCGGCTGCAGTAGTATCTGATCCTCTTTCAGCAGATAGACAGGAATGCGGTTAAGAATCTGGGCAATCCCGGCAATGAGGCCCTTAAGTTCTTCTTTATTTAAGCTGTGGAATTCTAAAATCCGGTTTAAGGGCTGCTTAGAGGTGATTTCATAATAAAAATATCTACGTGAATCAATCTGTTTTAAATGAAATTTCAACAGACCATTAATGTGATTTTCTTTAAGCATATTAATCTCATATCCCTCTGTCCAAGATTTGTCCTGCTCTATAATCAAATAATTATGCTTCATTTCCCGCCTGTATGTAACATTCATCTCACTCCTCCTGACTAATCAGCGTAAGCTTTCTTAGAAAGTTCTCGGGATCAAATACCCGCTGTTCCAGCTGAAGTCTCCATTTGCCGCCCATTCCTGTTCCTTTAATCTGTCTTCCTGTAAGTGAATTCCCAGACATATTTAATTCAAATCGGTATTCCTTCCATGAGAAAGGAACGCCGGCTCTGTGAATTGCCCAGTCTGAGGCGTCTTCAGGGGATTCCGTCTCATTGTGCCTCAGTCTTTGCACGGATTCTGCAAGTGCCATAGACCCCGCCACCTCGTCTCTTAAGCGATAAGCGGACTGAATCGATATCATGAGAGCGAATAAAATGACAGCCATAACAAAAGCGGCCTCTACGGTATAGCTTCCGTTTAAGCGCCTGTTCATCTTATCACCATAATAAGCCAGACCGGAACCAGAAACGGGATAAACGGAATTTTTTCTTTTCCTACATCAACTCCATTAACACGATTTATGAGAAAAAACAGGCTGCAGAAAATACCGCATAGGCTTAATCCATAAACCAATAGCTTTAAGTTAAATAAAACAGGAAAAAACAGCCCGCTTATGATAAAGAAACAGCCATCTCCAGTGCCCACAGATTGGTTAGTCAATCTGCTTACCACCAGTAAAGCAAGACCAACCAGACAGCCAGTTAAGCGGCTGATCAGATCTTCTCTCTGTAATAAACACAGAATAATTCCTGCCGCACCGGCGCTTATAAAGAGTTGGATACTGATACTTTTTCTGCGTCCATCCTCCCAGGCTGCTGCCAGAAGAAATATTCCAAAAAATATACGATTCATTTGTTCTGCCATCTTTTCCCCCTTACTGAGAACAATAGGAACAGGCACCTAAGTGAGCCACTTCCGATAATGGTACAAGCCTTACATATGCGGTGATAGCCGTACAGTCTTTATTACTATGATATTTCTCACCTGACGGCATTATATAGACCGCACTTCCTTCTTCTGCCAGACCGGCGCATCTGCTGCAGGGCTTATATTTTCCTCCGTTTATATTGCGCATACTCTCAATAGCCTTTTTATTAACTGCTTTCATATGATTGTATAAATAGTGGCAGGTCCTTTTTTTATGATACCTGGTACTGTCTCTTCCCACGTAAACCATTTCCTCTGAGTGATCAGATTCCTCATTATTAAGCAATGTATTTCCAATCCATGCTCTTCGGCAGCATCTGGCTGTCATATTAATACGTTTCAGTCCCAGCACGGTAAATGGCATACGTATACGATAATCCATAATTAAATCAATGGTTTCGTTATCTTTTAAAATGGAAGAACGGGTAAAAGATACAGAATCGAGGTATTCACAGACATCATACCTGCCCATTTTCATTCTTACATAAAGAAGAATTCCCTGTTCTGTCATTCCATTCAGGAAGCCGTCGGGCAGTTCATTTACCCCTGCAGCATTAAGATCTTCTCCTTTCTCCAGCTCTTTTAAAACAGAAACATACTGGCTTAACTCTTCCCCTGTAATCTCAAGGGCCGTCTGCACCTTTCTCCCATCATTTAATAGTTTCATGGGCATCATCAGAATTATTACTGCGAACAGAAAAAGAGGAAGTGCCATCGCTGCTTCTATGGTCAGACTCGCGGAGCCCGCCTTTAAGGAGGTGGATGACAATACCCTTTTTGCAGAGATCTTTCTTCTTATCAAGGGGATTTGTACCTGGAGAGTAACCTTTGCTTTACGGATGATTTTAATAAACTCTCTGAAAAAGGGCATGATCATTCGCCTCCTTAATATGCTTTTTCTGTCCGTACGTCGATACGAAAAACAGGTTCCAGCCCTCCGAAAAAGAAATGCCGCGAAACACCTGTTCCTTTCATTTCCGCCCGATATATACAATGGGACATGCGAAACTCTTCATCTGCTGCACAAAGATTCATCTGAATGATATCCATAAGACGGTAATACTGCAGGCTGCTGTGGGAGACAAAAAGAATCAGTTTTAAATATCCGGTATAATCAACGCCGTTATTGTCACTTCCCCCTCCCTCAAACTTCCCCTGGCTTCCCGAGTCCAGCAAACTCCCAAGTGAAAGCCTCCAGTTTTCCTTTGATTTGATAAGGGAGACCTTTTCACCCTGAAGAAGACGCCTTATATCAACAATGGCTTCCCCCATTGCCCATATGCTCATTACGAAAAAAGCCACAAGTCCGGTAAGAGGCGTGAGTCCGGTAACGCCGGTAATTACTCCTGCCAAAGCATTTGCTTCTTCTCTTTTTTCCTGGTCCGTCAAAATATGCACCAGATTCAGACCCTCCCTCATAACCAGAATATCGGATACGGCCTGAGAAAAATTTTTCTCATCGGTATTCTTACCTGCAATTAAGTATTCCATCTCATACTTGACATCCTTACCTTCTTCTGATAAAAAGTTAGTCAGAAAACGTCCACAGTACTCCTCAAATAAAATTCGGTCTATTAATCCGTCAATCTCTCCCTGTTCTCCTGTATAAAGCAGGGATGGAAATGAGTTATTATTTAAAACTCCTTTTGATACCTCCTTCCCTTCCGGAAGAACCAGAGCCATTAGGCCGTTTTTTACAAGATCCTGCACCTTTTCTAATATTTTTTCTTTTTCAGGATCTTTTACACCGTTGGTATAGGAAAGGGCAGAAATATGTATCTCACACCAGATATCCCTAACCGAGCCCCATAGTTCGGATAAATCAGGCCCATCATCATCATCATCATCATCATCATCGTCTGAACTGCTATCCCATTCATCTATAATTTGTTCTACCTCCATAGCCCGGTCTTTCGAACGTTCTATCTTTTCCTTAATATGAATGACCTCTCCCTCAAGAGCTTCAACTTCCTTTCTCCTCTCTCCATCCTGCCTGACGTAGGAGTCATACCAGTCTGTGTCACTGCTTATTGTTTTTTGAACCGGGGCGCTTAGCTGGTTCATGGCTTCTGCTTTTTTGTTTTTTGTATTTTGTAATTGGATATTTAATTCATCTGCAATGTCACCGTAAGTTTTTATAAGGGTTGGAATCCGGTTAATCTCTTTCTTTAAATCGTCCGCTTTTTCTATGAATCCATACCCATCGTAATTGTTTAAACATGAATCCGCCTCCTGCCATATTTGCTTTTGCTTTTCTAAGGAACTATTTATGTCCTCAATCACATGCTCAAGACGTACTGCTTCCTTTGTGTGTTCCACATAGGATTTAGAAAGATCTTTTACGGCTGCGGCTTCCTTAAGATCTGCAAGCATTGTAACGGCTCCAGCCTCATCTGGTATATGATCAAAAATACCGTACTTCATATAATCCAGTATTTCCTGCTTCATGTATTTCCCTCTGCCATCGGTTATCTGAACACGCTGCATCAGATTTGTACTCTCTATATTCATAGAATACCAGCCGGAATGTTCCATGTAAGGTTTTATATAATCCAGCCAGTCCTGTTCCAATTGATCGCCGCTTTTATCCTCCAGAAGAAAGATCCGGTACTTATCCCATGCCTCTCTGTGATATTTGCTGAATACAGAATCCATGGCAGAATCCGCTGCAAGCTTCAAATACCATCTTGTCCCGGCAGTCCGTGCGGACTCTAAAAGTCCGCACATCAGACTGAGAATGCATAAAAGAGTTAAGCTGAGAAAGACCGTTATATGGCCATTGTTATGCATTAATACACCTCTTTCGACTGCTTGTTAATCTCTTCAAAAATACTATCCAGCAGTTTTTTGATGTTGGTTTTGAAAATAATCACAAGACCAATTAAAACCACCAGAATCAATACAATTTCGATAACCCCTACTCCATCCTCCTCTCTTATAAAGTCTTTGATCTGTTCTCTCATTGATACAGCCATGGTATCACCTCCTCTCTAGTAAAATGCAAGAAATGCTGGAACTACTATCATAATCATAACCACTAAAAGCATTAGAAGGAGTGGAAGCAAAAGTCTGGTTCCCGCCTCTTCTCCCAGCTTCCTCGCTGCATTCTTTCTCTGCTCAAATGCAGAGGCCATCTCAATATCAAGCGCATTTCTCAGCTGTCTGCCTCCGTTTTTTTGATTTTGCTCCAGTAAAGCTGCAAGCTTTATATATGGCTGAAGTCCGCACCGCCTTCCAAATTCACTGTAAGCACGACCTTCGGACAGACCGCTTTTTATCTGCGTTGCTGACTTAACCATCTCTTCGTAGGCAGGACGAATCGTCTGCTTTCCGTTTTTAAGTGACTCCCCATAACCGGCAGCAATCCGATCCCATGCTCCCCTGACTGTATAGCCTGCTCCAATATAGACCACAAGTTTTGAAACCACTTCTGAATAATCCAGTAAAAGCTGCTGTTCTCTCAACCTGCCTGCTTTCTGCTTTTCAACCTGGGTCCTGACCTGTAAAAGAACTGCCAGTGCAAAACCAAGCACAGGCAATATCCCATAGCTTCCATCCCTGGGTTTAAAATACTTAAGTTTCTGTCCTTCAAATTCCTGAGGTAAAATCAGCGCATCCTCCGTCTGCTGCATTGCATCAATCTCATTAGTCCATTTTCGAAAAGCAGCCTTCTGCTTCTCTTCCATTGTCAGGGCAGGTGGAATTACCTTACTTTTAAATTGATATCCATGCTCATGGATCCCGTCCGATACTGTTGCAATGATCATAATTTCTTTTCCCCCATCAGGAAGATCCTCGTTATAAACCGTGCCAAAGGAATCAATCAGGTCAGGATCACTTGTCTCCCAGCGGACCGATAGTCCGAAGCTGTCCAGTCTCGTTTTAAAATTCAGATTATGTTTTATGGTATTAAGGGAATCATTCTCTGAAAGCATCTGAGTTTCCAGCTCGTTTTTCAGTCTGCTAAAGAGATCTTCTGCTTCTTCTTCTGTATAATGACGCTCCCGAACTGGAATTTCTATCAATAATTTCTTATCATCCTGTTCTTTATCCAGTCCTTTTACTAAAACTTCATAAATGCTTTCTCCCTGCCCGGGTCCCGCTCTTTTTAATCCATATTCTTCGAACTCATTCTGCCTGCCCCATAGAGAGACAACCTCCATAACTACATACAAAAGTACTCCGCCTGCCATGCATACAGCCTGTATCTTTGTTACAGGCAATTTCCATCTGATTTTTAACTGATCTTTCATCCAACCTCCTGGTTATATTTCAATATCCATAATCCGCTTTGCTGTCCAAAAAGCAACCATATATATCACCATGCAGATGGTCATTAGAATTCTTCCTGCACCTGTGGTATACATGATCTGAAAAAAACCTGGAGAGGTGAAGTCTATATAAATGACAATTAAAAAAGGAATCACATTCATGATCTTTAGTTCGAACTGTTTAGAAGCCGTTATGGTAAGAATTTCCTGTCTTACCTGCACCTTATCCCTGATCACATCTGCGGTATGGCTGATAATAGAAACCAGCTCTCCTCCACTTCGTTTTGCGGTGGAAAACACCTCTGCAAAATTCTTTACATCATCCAGACCGCTTCTTAAGGCAAATTCAAGAAATGCCTGCTCCACCGACCGGTTAATACGAATCTGGCTTTCAATCAACTGAAATTCCTTCGTTATAAGCCCCTCCCCGCCATAAAGAACAGACAGCTCTCTTGAAGAGGAAAGCAATGCGTTTTCAACGGAATATCCGGCACTCAAAAAAGAGGATAGAAGTAAAATGCCTTCTTTAAATTCCAGATTCAGCTGCCTGAGCCGCTTTTCTTTTAATTCTTTTCTTTTTGTAAATGGAACAATTATTCCGAACGGAATAAAAATCAGAAATACCGCCAGACTGCGATAGAAAATATATGAAAATAGTGCTGCGATTAATACCCCCTGTCCGCAATAAACAATCCATTCCCTCAGAGACAGGATATATGTATCATAATTCAATGCCTGCTGCTTTGAGTTTTTCTGTATTTTTAAGACTCCCCACTTTTTTAAGGCTTCCACAAACTGTCCTGGCATTACCCTGCTCCGTCTTTTCTTCCTCAAATCTATAAAGGGGATTAAGTCTGATTTCACCATCTTCATAGCCTGCTACCTCCACAATAGACAGTACCCGTCTGCTTTTATCTCTCAGTCTTCCTAAATGAATCAAGACATCAATCGCAGCTGCAACCTGGCTGCGTACAGCCAAAAGAGGAATGTCTGCTCCCATGAGCACCATGGTCTCCAGTCTGGACAGCATATCCTTAGGGCTGTTGCCGTGTCCTGTGCTTAAGCTTCCGTCATGTCCCGTATTCATGGCAGAAATCATATCAAGCGCTTCTTTACCTCTGACTTCACCTACAATGATCCTGGATGGATTCATACGAAGAGCTGCCCTGATTAAATCACCAATCGTCACCTCTCCCTCCCCTTCTCCATTGGCACCTCTTGTCTCTAACCGGACCAGGTTGGGGATGTGAGTGATTTGAAGCTCTGCCGAGTCCTCTATGGTTACTATGCGCTCATTTTTTGGTATATAAGCTGAAAGAGCATTTAAAAAAGTACTCTTGCCGGAATTTGTTCCGCCGCTGATAAAAATGTTATATCCGGCTTCCACAATAATTTTTAAAAAATCTGCTGCTTCTCTGGTAATCGAACCAAGCTTTAAAAGTCTGTCTATGGTTATAGGCTCCGGAAACTTTCTGATTGTGACAGCCGGACCGTCAATGGAAACCGGCGGCAGCACAACATGAACTCTGGATCCATCAGCCAGCCTGGCATCTGCTATGGGTCTCGAAACATTCACAGTCCTGTTTATACGGCTGACAATCTGCTGAATCATATCTTCCAGCTGTTCCTGATTCTCAAACACCTTCTCCCAACGTTCCATATGTCCGTTTCTTTCAACAAAAATCTGATTTGCCCCATTTACCATAATTTCCGTCACTGTTTTATCATCTACCAGTTCCTGAAGTACACCTAAGCGCCTGAAGGAATCAAACAACCAGCCCCGCAGCAGCAGCTTTTCTCTTAATGGCAGATACTCTGTCATTCCCAGTTTTATTATCTTCTCATCTATCATGGTATACAGCTCTTCGTCTGATATCTGCTGATGCTGATTTAATTCCAACATGATTTCTTCCCGCATTGCTCTGCGCTGTTCCTCTTTCAAATCCTATCCCTCCCTATAACTGCTTTCTTAAGAGCTGCCGGGTAAAATCTCCTAATTCGCTCCATAAAAGCTGATCCAGATAATTGTCTCTCCTGCCAAAGGTACAATGATAGGGAAGTTTGATTTTCTGAATTCGCTTCAACATGGTATCATGACCTGAGGCCGCCAGATATGTCTCAAATTCCTCTACCTTGGCAGCTGATACACAGTCTTCTTTTACCGGCATATAGATTCCGTCACATACTTCAAGAACATCCGCCGCTCTTTTCCCCATCTGTCCCAGATCAAGTATGATGGTGCCGTATGTGCTTTGTTCCGATATCTGCCTGATTAATCCTGCTATCTCCTGTGATGAAACGAAAGCAAGATCTTCCGGATACTGAACCGGAGGTACATAATCTAAATTACCCCATGTATAAATGGCAGCACCAAGCCTGCTAAAGGAAAAGGTCCCCTGCCTGTAATAATAAAACAGGTCTGACATTCCCCTCTCGTACTCTTCCCCTGTTAATCCTGCCAGGCCGGAGCAGTCTTCCAGATTTAAATAAAGAACTTTTAAATCCCGGGTGAGAAGCTGTGCCATGGTCAGAGAAAAAGATGTCTTTAAGCAGCGGTTTACCGGCGAATAAACGCCTACCACCCTGCTTCTTTCAGACAGTACGGTATACCCCTGGTCTTCTGATACCACACAGTATTCCTCCATAATTTCCCGAAGAAGGTGATCAGCAGCCTGATACTTATAAACACAGGGATACGGTTCACCGAAAGAAATCATCTTCTCTTCTGTAAGAAGAACCACCCTGTCCGCTCCTATCTGTTCAATCTCCTCGTTTGATACACCGGAGCTGATAAGAAGAAGCTCTATGTCATGATCACTGCTGTAATTGATCAGTTCCTTAAGCGAAGTAAAGGACACAATGGATATGGGAACACGTTCCTTATCATTCACAAATTCTGCAAACTGTTCCCCAAATGCAGAATCCGCATCGTATACCGCCATAATACGTTTTTTCATAGCAACCTCCTGTTAAAAGAAAACAACAGCAAGAACCACTCCTGAAAACATGCATAATCCCAATGGTATTACTGCATCGTACCCATTCAGGGAGGAACTATAATAAGCTGTAATTTTTTTTGTTTGAAATATGGACCTGATATAGGTCAGAAAATAAGAAAACCGCTGAAAGGCACAGCCTTTTACAATCATTAGAACCAGGGACCAGAATGCCCCTATTAAAAATCCCCATGCGACCGCTGCAAAACCGGTGCCAAATCCCAGATAACCGCATATCAGGGAAATAATCTTAATATCACCTGCACCGATCATACGGCATATAAACAAGAAAAAAAACGCCGCTGTAACTACCAGGAACCGGCATGCAAAAAATATCATCTCCTGCAGTACAGCCTCACCGCCTCCATTCCCGCCCGCATCCAGCCAGGATAAAAAAAGTCCGGCTGCTATACCGGCAAGCACCAGCCAATTTGGTATCCGGTGTTCTCTTATATCAAAATAAGAACCGGCTGCCAGTATAAACAATAATACTACGATTTTAACAATACCACCTCCTCTTCCCTAAACTTTAAATCTGGAAATAATGCCGGAAAATCGGCTTTGGATCATGGAACAATGAATTCCATGTCATTGAATATGAGAAAGTCCGTATACAGAATGTATTCGGGATTCTGACCCTATTATGCACAAGATGATAACAAAAGTCAACTGTTTTTTACAATTTTTTCCAGAAACACAAAAACGGAACAACACCATCTGACAATATTTTTATTGTTATATTTTACAATTTTTTATTATAATTTTAAAATATATAAGTAATTTTATACAATTTTAGTTGACCTTTCCCTGTCCGGATGTTAATATAATATTAGTTCACTATTTTAAACCAAAGGAGATGTTTCAGGTGGCAAATGGAGATTTTTCCGAGCTCTTTAAAAGCTGCATGCCGCTTTTTATTGCCTTAGGAGACGAGGTCCGGCTTACAATTATCGAAGTTCTTGCCAAGACTGATTCGTTCCAGACAGAAGGCTTAACTTACATGGGGGATCAGACCGCAGTCCGGGGGATGAATGTGAATGAAATCACGGACAGAACAAGTTTATCCCGCCCGGCTATTTCTCATCATTTAAAGATACTGAAGGAAGCAGGACTGGTATCCGCCAGGCAGGAAGGAACTGCCAATTATTACTTCCTTACCTTTGGAGAAAGCACAAAAAAACTGTGCACTCTTGGGCAGTATCTCCAGAATTTTATGGATCCAGTCCAAATAATTTATGGAGATTCAGGCAATAGATGAATAAAGTTCCAATTTCCAGATATACTGAGATTTATAGGAACCTCGTTAATACGTTATCTGGAGATGATCATATGAAAAATTTATTGTTAGGAAAACACTTTTCCCTTACGGAAGAGGAACGAAATTTACGCAATGAGATTGAACGTTCCAAAACCGCCATTGATGCAGCAAGGAATCATTTTGAGCAGGTCGTTGACCCGACGTTAATTGACTGCTATATCTACGAGCTTAATGCCGCACAGCTTCGTTACCAGTTTCTTTTGCGCCGTTTTAAAAGCCGTGAGGTATAATCAGCCACAAATTCCGCTTTGATACGGACCTGTTATAAACGCTGTTTCAGCCTGTGGAATCGTGTACCAAAATGGAGGGGTGAGCAAATGGAAGATTTAACAAAAGAATTGGAAACAGGTTTTATTACGGAACTTGACCGGTATTTGTACAACAACGGCCGGCATTACGAGATTTATGAAAAACTGGGTGCTCATCCGAAAACATACAACGGAAAACAGGGGATGTATTTTGCAGTCTGGGCTCCTCATGCCAGCCAGGTTGGCGTAGTCGGTGATTTCAACGGCTGGAACCCCGACTTAAATCCTATGGTTTCCCTGGCCGACTCGGGGATCTGGGAAGTATTTGTACCGGAGGTCGGTATGGGTCAGCTGTATAAATATTCTGTGACCACAAGCAGCGGAAAGATTCTCTTTAAAGCGGATCCCTATGCTTTTTATGCGGAATTCCGCCCCCAGACTGCATCTGTTACTTACGATTTATCCTCATACCGGTGGAAAGACCAGACATGGTTGAAAGAAAGAGAAAAGCAGGATCCTTTATCCGGGCCTGTCAGCATTTATGAAGTCCACTTAGGATCATGGAAGAGAAAAAACCGGGAAGATAAAGAAGGTTTTTATACATACAAAGAAGCCGCTCATGAACTGGCGGAATATATAAAGGATATGGGTTATACCCACATAGAGCTTCTGGGCATTGCTGAGCATCCATACGATGGTTCCTGGGGATATCAGGTAACTGGTTATTATGCTCCTACTTCCCGTTATGGGACTCCGGACGAGTTCATGTATTTTGTTGATTACATGCACCAGAATGGAATTGGAGTCATATTGGACTGGGTTCCTGCACATTTTCCAAAAGATGCTCACGGACTTTCCGAATTTGATGGGGAAGCCTGTTACGAATACGCAGATCCTCGCAAAGGGGAGCATCCGGACTGGGGGACAAAGGTCTTTGATTACAGCAAATATGAGGTAGATAATTTTCTTATTGCCAACGCTCTCTACTGGGTGGAAAAGTATCATGTAGACGGGTTGAGAGTGGATGCCGTCGCTTCCATGCTGTATCTGGACTACGGAAGAGACCAGGGCGAGTGGGTTAAAAACTGCTGCGGTGGAAACGAAAATCTTGAAGCCATCGAATTCTTTAAGCATTTAAACAGTGTGATAAAGAAACGAGGAAAAGGAGCCGTTGTTATTGCAGAAGAATCCACCGCCTGGCCTAAGGTTACGGACCAGCCTGAGAATTCCGGACTGGGTTTTACTTTTAAGTGGAATATGGGCTGGATGCATGATTTTCTGGAGTACATGAAACTGGATCCCTATTTCAGAAAATATAATCACCATAAAATGACTTTCGGACTTACATATTTTACCAGTGAAAAATATATACTTGTATTGTCCCATGATGAAGTCGTTCATCTAAAAGGCTCCATGATCAATAAAATGCCCGGACTTCTGGAGGATAAGTTTTCTAATTTAAAGCTTGGTTATACTTTCATGCTCGGACACCCGGGAAAGAAGCTGCTTTTTATGGGACAGGATTTCGGTCAGTTCCATGAGTGGGATGAAAAGGACTCCCTAGACTGGTATCTGGCCAGGGAACCTCTTGGGGAAAATCTGCTTAATTATGTCAGAGACCTTCTTCACCTATACCGGAAATTCCCTGCACTTTATGATAATGATTACGTCTGGGAGGGATTCTCCTGGGTAAATGCCAATGACAATGAACATAGTATTTTCAGTTTTATCCGGCATGGTAAGAGCAGCCAGAACAGCCTGCTGTTTGTTTTGAACTTTACTCCTGTCAAGCGGCCCGAGTACCGGGTGGGCGTTCCCAAACAGGGAAAATACACCCTTGTTCTTGATACCTCTCACGGACTGTATGAAAAAGACAAAACAGCTCTGGTTTATAAATCTGAAAAGACTCCATGGGATGGCCAGGATAATTCCATTGCGTATCCGCTTCCGGCTTATGGAGCCGCCATATTTTGTTTTTGATTTGCTAATTATTTGGTTATATTTTATAAATTTTTCTATAATTCACTATACTTTTTCGTTATTTAGTAGTAAAATATAGGTAAGAAATTACATAATATGCTAGATTCAAAGACGGAAGGAGAGGTTCATATGGCAGCAGAATTAATCGCTACAACAGCAACAAAAAAGGTCTTTCACGATGGTGAAAAGGCAATCAAGGTTTTCAACGCTGAAGTTCCTAAGGCTGAAGTTTTAAATGAAGCACT
Organism: Lacrimispora sp. 38-1; assembly: GCF_049890855.1. Lineage (NCBI taxonomy): Bacteria > Bacillati > Bacillota > Clostridia > Lachnospirales > Lachnospiraceae > Lacrimispora > Lacrimispora sp. 38-1. The sequence goes on from NZ_JBANEW010000032.1 coordinate 48,477, forward strand.
GATCAGCGCCAGAGTAGAAGAAGTCGGCGGCATTAACGTTCCCAGAGTACTGGAAGTCGGTGTTTTTGATAACCAGTGGTCCATTACCTTTGATTTTATTGAAGGAAAAACCCTCCAGCAGCTTATGGATGAGAATCCTGAAAAACTGCCAGAATATATGGAACAGATGGTCAATCTTCATCTCAATGTCATGTCTAAGCATTGTCCTCATTTAAATAAGCTGAAAGATAAGATATCCAAGCAGATCCAGGATATTGAAGAGCTTGGTGACGTAACAAGATATGACATGCGCACTCAGCTTGACAGCATGCCAAAGCACACAAAACTCTGTCACGGCGATTTTAACCCCTCCAACATTATCGTAAAAAGCGATGGTACAATGTATGTTCTGGACTGGGTTCATGCCACTCAGGGCAATGCCAGTGCAGATGTTGCAAGAACCTATCTGCTGTTCTGTCTGCAGGATCAGACTAAGGCAGATATGTATATGAACCTGTTCTGTAAGAAGACCGGAACTGCGAAAAAATATGTTCAGTCATGGCTTCCCATTGTTGCAGCTGCCCAGCTTTCCAAAAAACGGCCGGAAGAAGCAGAGCTTCTGAATAAATGGGCTGGAGTCTGTGATTATCAGTAATGAGATGTTCAAAAGGGAACGGACCTTAAGTCGTCCGCTCCCTTTTTATGAATCATATTGTGCCATAACCATTTCATAATATCTGCCCCGTTTTTCCATCAGACTCTGATGAGTTCCCTGTTCCGCAACTTCGCCCTGATGTATAACCGCTATTAAATCCGCATTCTGAATGGTAGAAAGACGGTGTGCAATCACAAAACAGGTTTTTCCAGCCATCAGGCGGCGCATGGCCTGCTGTATGCGGATTTCAGTTCTTGTGTCCACATTAGATGTTGCTTCGTCCAGAATCAGTATTTTGGAGTCCAGGAGCATGGCTCTTGCAATGGTTAAAAGCTGCTTCTGTCCCTTAGAAATATTAGTTCCATCTTCTTTTAAAATGGTATCATAACCATTCGGCAGCTGTTCGATAAAAGAATGAATCCGTGCAGCCTTAGCCGCTTCCATCACTTCCTCCAAAGTTGCGCCTTCTTTACCATAAGCCAGATTTTCATAGATTGTTCCCTGAAAAAGCCAGGTTTCCTGTAATACCATGGAAAAGGCCTTTCGAAGGCTCTCCCTTGTGACATCTCTTATATCCAGCCCATCAATTAAAATTTTGCCTCCATTCACATCGTAGAAGCGCATCAGAAGATTTATGATTGTTGTTTTACCCGCTCCTGTGGGACCCACTATTGCAATCAGCCTTCCAGGCTCCGCTTTTAAGGATAAATCCTGCAGTATGGGTTTTCCAGGTTCATATCCGAAATTCACATGAAAGATCTCCACACAGCCTCTGACCGGGTGATTTAAGTCAGAAAGCACTACCGCATCTCTTCTGTCTTCCTGCTCCGGAATTTCATCTATAAGCTTAAACACCCTCTCTGCTGCAGCAAGAGCAGACTGAAGATCATTCATGATATTTGCCGCTTCATTAATGGGACCGGAAAACTTTCTTGAATAAAGAACAAATGAGGAAATCTGTCCCACTGTCATGGAACCGGTCAGATAAAGGAACGCTCCAAATATGCTGATTAAGGTCAGGGATAAATTGTTAATGAAATTTACCATGGGTCCTGTCATGCTTCCATAATATTCTGATTTGTAGTAGCTTTCCACTGCCTCTCTGTTCCGGATGGAGAATTTACTGATTACCTCTTCTTCCTCACAATAGGCTTTAATGGTTTTCTGCCCCGTCACCTTCTCTTCCACGAAGCCATTGAGCGCTCCAAGACTTTTCGACCGTGCCCGAAATAAAGGACGTGTGCGGCTTGTGATAAATCTGGTCATCAGACCTGATAAGGGCACCGTTATTGCGAATACCAGCACCAGTCTGGGGGAGATAATTACCATCATATAAAGAGCTCCCACAACCGTCACCAGAGTGGTAAGAATCTGAATTAAGTCACTGGAAAGTGATTCATTCACCGTATCAATATCATAAGATATCCGGCTTATAATATCTCCTGTCTGGTGGGTGTCATAATATCCGGCAGGCAGGCTGAGCATCCGGTCAAACACATCCTTGCGCATCTCATATACCACCTTACGGCTGATGGTGATCATCAATACCGACAGGATATAAGACAGGACGGAGGATGCCAGATAGAATACTGCCATTAGGCCTGCATATTGAAACACGCGCGGGAAATTTACCAGTCCTTTTCCAGGTTCTATCGCATCAACAGCATAGCCGGAAAGCAGCGGTCCCAACAGTGCAAGCAGATTGCCGGCTATTGTCATAACAAAAGCAAGAAGGAGCAGAAACCGGTACTTCATAAGATAAGGCAGCAGGCGTTTTATTGTGCTTTTGTGTAAGTCCTTCATCCGTTTTCTCCCCTTTCCGCTCCCATCTGGGAAATAAAAATTTCCCGGTAGCCTTCACAGGTTTTCATCAATTCCTCATGAGTTCCCATACCAATAGCAGCACCGTCTTCCAGTACCAGAATCTGATTTAAGTTCATAACAGAGCTCACTCTCTGGGCGATGAGTATGCAGGTAGTATAGGAAAAATTCTCCCTTAATTCTTTTCTTAACAGAGAATCCGTTTTGTAGTCCAGAGCACTGGAAGAATCGTCAAGTATCAGAATTTCAGGTTGGGCGGCAAGAGCCCTGGCTATCAGGATTCTCTGCTTCTGACCTCCGCTTAAATTTGCACCCCGGATATTTAATGATTCTAAAATCCCTCCTTTCTCACCGATAAAATCAAGTGCCCTTGCAAATCCTGCTGCTGCAACTGCCTCCTGCTCAGAAATATTTCTTCCCATTCGGATATTTTCCAATATGGATTCTTCAAATATCACATCATTTTGAAAAACCGTTCCAAACCCGGACCTTAATTCTTTAAGACTCATAGTTCGGATATCCCGTCCATTCATGCGAATAACGCCCTCATCCGGATCGTAATACCTCATAAGCAGATTCACCACTGTAGATTTCCCAGAACCGGTTGCTCCTATAATACCCAGCGTTTCTCCTTTTCCCAGCTTAAAAGTGATATCTCTTAAATGATTCCCGGTGCCGTCATAGGAAAAGGAAATATGGTCAAATTCCAGAAATGAGTCCTCTTTTTCCTCCTCTTCTAAAACAGGTGCAAGCTGAAAAGACGTCTCATCCTCACTTTCCAGGATCCTGTCGATCCTCTCCGCAGACGCTGCTGCCTTTGATGCAATAACGAACATCCTGGAAATAGACATCAGCGCATTTAAAATAATTGTAAAGTAAGTCATGAATGCCAGTATAGTACCCACTTTGGACAGCCCTGCATTAACCCGGTATGCCCCTGCAACCACCACGCATACCAGACCCATATTAAGAAATAAGTTCATGGCGGGGTTGGTTATGGCTGTTGTGACCGTTGCACGTTTTTCCCAGTCCACCACATCCCGATTGCTTTTATCAAACCGGTTCCGTTCAAAGTCCTCTTTAGAAAGTGCTTTAATCACACGAATTCCGGCTATATCTTCCCGAATAAGCCTTACAAATCCATCCACGTTTTCCTGCAGCTGAGTAAACAGCGGTATACTTTTTTTTGAAACGGTAATAACCACGGCTGTAAGAAGGGGAAGAACAGCTAAAAGAATACAGGCCAGAACCGGATCCAGTAATAGCGTCATAATAATTCCACCCACCAGTAAAATGGGTGCCCGGACCCCAAGCCTCTGAATTCTCCCAATCATCTGATGAACATGATAAGTATCGCTGGTAAGCCTGGAGATCAGGGAGGGTCTGGTTATTTCATCTGCCTGCCGGTTCGAAAGAACCATCACTTTCCGGAACAGATCTTCACGGATGGTAAATATGGAATCACTTGCCACTCTCGCAGCCATACGGTTTGCAATAATACTTAATGTCACCGCCAGCACAGAACATACAAACATGAATATTCCCCACATAAAAATCTCTTCTTTCTTTCCAGACGGAATTACTACATCAATCATGCGGGCCAGTGTCCAGGGAAGAAAGAGATCCATCAGTGTTCCAGAAAATTTAATGAAAAAGCCCACTGTCATCCGTAGATAATAGGGCTTTAAATAGTACGTAATAATTCGTTTCATGACTCTTCTTTGCCAGACATGGTCTCATGCTCTTTTTTTAGTTCCTGATACAATTCATAGAAACTCCATTTTGAGTTGGTATCTGTTATCACAGCCTTTAAGGCTATTTTTGATACCCCTGACCGCTTTAAATTCATCAGAAGTTCATCAATCCGCCTGCTGGAGAAATTCTTCATTATCAGAACCTCTTCCTCTACAACCGGACATTCTTGTGCGGGCTGTTCCCCGAATCCGTCGAGTCCTGCCAGCCAGCCTATCTTCTGGTCTGTCTGATCCGGAGAAATATTCTTAATACGGATTCCCATTCGAACGAGAACTGCCTTTAACCTGGCAATCCTGGTGTCATTCCCTTTCTGACTGTCCTTTTCCGGGCAATAGTATAATACCATTTCCTTCTTTACTGACATTTCCTCTCCTCCTGCTGTCTATAACAGTTGTCTGCGAAGTTCTTCGCCGTCTAACATGCTTAACAGCCATAATTAATCTGCCTTTCCAAAAATTGTTACTTTCTATTATAGTTTACAGGAAGTCCGGTGTAAATCCTGTATCTCATTGATTTTATAGGAAAAAAAAATCCGCAGCCGGATAAAACCGGTCTGCGGTTTAAAAATTCTATAGTTACTTAAGCAAATGCTGCTGCAACCTCCGGCATCTCAAGCGCTGTGGTCTCATACTTATCCAAAATTACTCTCTGGATCATATCCCGGGTTCCGGAATTAATAGGATGTGCAATATCCCGGTATTCCCCGTCTGCAGCCTTGCGGCTTGGCATGGCAATAAACAGGCCTTTCTCTCCTTCAATTACCTTAATATCATGAATCACAAATTCATTGTCCAGTGTTATGGATACAATTGCTTTCATCTTACCCTCTTTTTCGATGCGTCTAACTCTTACGTCTGTAATCTGCATGTTAAAGCCCCTTCCCGTCACATTTCCTATAATGTGTATCTTTCGTTTTTTTCTATGACAATTTTTACATTGTCTGGCGTTCCTATATAGGTGGTATTGGCCCGGATTGTATCCCGGCTTTCCACAATACAGTTTTCTATAACCGTATTGTCTCCTATATAAACATCATTTAAAATGATGGAATTCCTGATGACACAGTTGTTGCCGATGTATGCCTTTTTAAATAATACGGAGTTTTCAACTACTCCATTGACAATACTTCCGCTGGATATCAGACTGTTCTTCACAGCAGCTCCAGGATTATACTTAGCTGGTGGCAGGTCGTCAATTTTAGAATAAACATCCGGATACTGCCGGAAGAAATAATCCCTGACCTCTGGTTTTAAAAAGTCCATATTGGTATTATAATAGGACTCCACAGAAGCAATGTTTCTCCAGTAAGTATTCATACGGTAGGCATAGATTCTCTTCAGATTCCGATAGCGGACGAGAATGTCACTAACGAAATCATACCGGTCTTCCATGGCACACCGCTCAATTAACTCAATCAGCTGGCGTCTGCGAATCACATAGATACCGCAGGAAACCGTATTGGAGGAGGCAACCATAGGCTTCTCTTCAAAATCTGTAATTCTCCCATCGTCATTGGTTTTCACAATTCCGAAGCGGGTCGTATCTTCCCCTGCCGGAAGTTCCGTACAGACAACGGTAATATCAGCCTTCTTTTCAATATGATATTCCAGGACTTTTCCATAATCCAGCTTATAGATTCCATCCCCTGCAGCGATAACCACATATGGCTCATGGCTGTTTTTTAAGAATATCAGATTCTGATAAAGGGCGTCGGCAGTTCCCCTGTACCAGTCGCTGCTTTCTGCTGTAATGGTGGGAGTAAATACATACAAGCCTCCCTGCTTTCTTCCGAAATCCCACCACTTTGACGAGCTTAAATGCAGATGAAGAGATCTGGAATTATACTGGGTAAGCACCGCCACATTCTGAATATGGGAGTTTGTCATATTACTGAGTGCAAAATCAATGCTGCGGTAGTTCCCTGCTATGGGCATAGCGGCAATGGCCCTTTTATTGGATAATTCCCTCATTCTTTTGCTGTTTCCGCCTGCTAATACAATTCCTATAGCTCTCATCTCATACCACCTGCCTTTATGATGTAGTCACCGCCTGTCAACTCCCCATCGGGATAATCCTCCGGCCTGGTCTCTCCAACAATTGCTGTGTTCTTTCCCACCTTTACTTTATCTGGTATGACGGAATTTTCTCCGATAGTCACCAGGTCAAACTGATAGACCTTTGGATCATACTTGCTTGGCGCAAAGTCACCTGCTCCCAGTTCACAATCCGCACCGATGATAACATTCTCAGCGATGATTGCTTTATTGATCCTGGTGTTCTCCCCTATCACACATTCTCTCATGATAATGGAATCTTCGATTACAGCTCCTGATTTGATTACTACACCGGCACCGATGACGGAGTTATGAACCTCTCCCCAGATCTCAGTTCCTTCTCCGATGATACTACGGTCAATAACAGCCTCTTCTGCTACATACTGGGGCGGAATAATATCACTCTTCGTATAAATCTTCCAGTACTCTTCATAAAGATTAAACTCCGGAATGATATCGATCAGCTCCATATTTGCTTCCCAGTAAGAACTTAAGGTACCTACATCCTTCCAATAGCCGTTATACTCGTAAGCAAACACCCTGTTTCCCGATTCGAAGCAGTAAGGAATAATATGTTTGCCAAAATCACAGCCAGGAACATCCGACATGCGGATTAAAGCTTCCTTTAAAATCTTCCAGCTGAATATGTAGATACCCATGGAAGCAAGATTGCTTCTGGGATTGGCGGGTTTTTCCTCGAATTCTGTAATCCGGTTATTCTCATCGGTTATCAGAATTCCAAACCGGCTGGCCTCTTCAATAGGGACCGGCATGGCAGCAATAGTGATATCAGCATTATTTGCTTTGTGATACTCCAGCATAACTTCATAATCCATCTTATAAATATGATCCCCTGAAAGGATAAGAACGTAATCCGGATTATAGGTTTCCATATACTCCAGGTTCTGATAGATGGCATTGGCTGTACCGGTATACCAGTCACTCCCCTTGCTTCTTTCATATGGAGGCAGAATCGTGACACCGCCAACGTTACGGTCTAAATCCCACGGGATACCTATCCCGATATGAGTGTTTAAACGCAATGGCTGATACTGAGTCAGGACCCCTACTGTATCGACTCCTGAATTGATGCAATTGCTGAGCGGAAAATCGATGATACGGTATTTTCCGCCAAAGGATACTGCGGGTTTTGCCACCTTCTGCGTCAGTACACCTAAACGGCTGCCCTGACCGCCCGCAAGAAGCATGGCAATCATCTCTTTTTTAATCACGTTATCACCTCTTGCTGTTGATATTTATTGTACTAGCATTATACCACACATTCGTAGAATAGTGAACAAATTTTTGAATTATTGTGATAATTTTTTGTGCATTTTCCGACATTTTTCATGCTTTTGTCATTTCTTTTACATTTTAGCATTTATCCGGCGTTTTTGCTCCCCTCCCCCTTGAATCGAGGCTGAAAATACAGTATAATCTTATTAAGTATGCGAACATGTAAAAGGAGAAGCTATTATGGATTTAACCACAGTAAGACAAATATATAGAGACAAAGATTCATTTCTTAACAAGGAAGTTACAATCGGGGGCTGGGTGAGAAGCTTGAGGGATTCCAAAACCTTCGGTTTCATCGTCTTAAATGACGGAAGCTATTTTGATACCCTTCAGATCGTATATCATGACACAATGGAGAACTTTTCAGACATATCAAAGCTGAACGTAGGCGCTGCAATTATCGTCACCGGTACCCTTGTTCCGACACCGGAAGCCAAACAGCCTTTTGAGATACAGGCCGCAAAAATCGACATTGAAGGTTCCTCTGCTCCGGATTATCCTCTTCAGAAAAAGCGTCATTCCTTTGAATATTTAAGAACCATCTCTCATCTGCGTCCCAGAACGAATACGTTTCAGGCAGTATTCCGGGTGCGTTCTCTCATTGCCTATGCCATCCATCAGTTCTTCCAGGAGAGGGATTTTGTCTATGTACACACCCCGCTCATCACAGGAAGTGACTGTGAAGGTGCCGGAGAGATGTTCCAGGTTACAACCTTGGATTTAAAGAATATTCCCATGACCCAGGAGGGTGCTGTGGACTTTACCCAGGATTTCTTCGGAAAACCTACCAATTTAACCGTAAGCGGACAGCTGAACGCCGAGACCTATGCGATGGCCTTCCGGAATGTCTATACCTTTGGTCCTACTTTCCGTGCTGAAAACTCCAATACAACCCGGCACGCTGCTGAATTCTGGATGATTGAGCCGGAGATGGCATTTGCTGACCTGCAGGATGATATGGAACTGGCTGAATCCATGCTAAAATATGTGATCCGTTACGTTCTTGAGCATGCTCCGGAAGAGATGAACTTCTTTAACCAGTTTGTGGACAAGGAACTGTTAGACAGGCTGAATCATGTACTAAATTCTGAATTCGCTCATGTGACTTATACGGAAGCGGTTGAACTTTTAGAGAAGCACAATGAAGAATTTGATTATAAAGTATTCTGGGGCTGTGACTTACAGACAGAGCATGAACGCTATTTAACAGAACAGCTCTTTAAAAAACCGGTATTTGTTACTGATTATCCAAAGGAAATCAAGGCATTTTACATGAAGATGAACCCGGATAACAAAACCGTTGCCGCTGTTGACTGCCTGGTTCCCGGAATCGGTGAGATCATAGGCGGAAGCCAGAGAGAAGATAACTTAGACAAGCTTACCGCACGTATGGATGAGCTTGGACTTAAGAAAGAAGATTATGATTTCTACCTTGACTTAAGAAAATACGGTTCTACCCGCCATGCGGGATTCGGACTTGGATTTGAACGCTGCGTCATGTATTTAACCGGCATGGCCAATATCCGCGACGTCGTTCCATTCCCGAGAACCGTTAACAACTGCGAATTATAAGCCGCTGAGGCTGCTGCCAATAAATCAGACAGCCTCTTTATACGGGAACCATGTATGAAGGGAGTTTGGAATTTCTTTTATATGTGGTTCCAAGTCTATGAAAGAGGAATACGTACAGCAGGCATCAGGTTCTTTCATGCAGTGCTGTACAAGCGAGGTATTGACGATGAAATTCATACATATTGCAGATGTTCACTGGGGCATGAGCCCTGACAGCGATAAACCCTGGAGCCGGGAACGTTTCCAGGATATAAAGGACACCTTTTCAAAGGCCGTAAACCAGGCTAAGACTCTGGAAGCTGACTGTCTTTTTATTTCCGGTGATCTTTTTCACCGCCAGCCCCTTGCCAGAGATTTAAAAGAGGTTAATTATTTATTTTCAACCATTCCGGGAGTGCGTGTGGTCATCATTGCCGGAAATCATGACCGAATCCGTAATAACTCCGCCCTTTTAAGCTTTACCTGGGCTCCAAACGTGACTTATATCATGGGAGAAGAGCTGGAAAGCGTTTATTTTAAAGAGATCAATACGGAAGTCTACGGCTTCAGCTATCACTCTGTTGAAATACCGGAAAACCGCCTTGACCACTTGAAAGTGCCTAACAACGGAAGAATTCACGTTCTTTTAGGTCACGGAGGAGATGCCAATCATATCCCCTTTGATAAAGGCGCCATGTCAAATCTTGACTTTTCCTACATTGCCATGGGACACATTCACCGCCCTGAGATTCTTATTGAAAACCGTATGGCATTTGCGGGTTCTCTGGAACCTCTGGACAAAACAGAATCCGGTCCTCACGGCATTATGGTAGGAGAGATCAATGAGGTGACCCGTATGGTAACTTCATTAAAATTCATTCCTCTCGCAAGGCTTCAGTACATCTCTCTTGCAGTCAATGTTACCCCTGCCACCACGAATACAGAACTTGCCATGAAAATCACCCAGGAAATTCAGAACCGTGGCGGAGATAACATTTACCGGTTTCGCATACGGGGTATGAGAGATCCTGATATTACTTTTGATTTGGATATGTTGTCTGCCCGCTTTAAAATTCTGGAAATCATTGACGAATCGGAACCACAATATAATTTCTCCGCTCTCTTTGCTGAACACCCAAGCGACATGATCGGCTTCTTTATTCAGGCACTTCAGAAGCCTGAGATGAGCGGGGTGGAGAAGAAAGCGCTTTATTACGGAATCAATGCTTTGCTTCGTACTACGGATGAAAGGAGCTGACCCATGAAAATACTGGACATCTACATCAATGGATTTGGGAAATTCCATGGCAGGAACTTAACGTTTCATGATGGAATCAACATTGTTTACGGAAAAAATGAGGCTGGAAAATCCACAATCCATACGTTTATCCGCAGCATGCTCTTTGGAATCGAACGGCAAAGAGGCAGAGCTTCCAGAAATGATCTCTACTCCCGTTTTGAACCATGGGAAAACAGCGGGACCTACGAAGGCCAGATCCGCGTGGAACATAAGGAACATACCTACCGCATCGAACGCACCTTTCAGAAGAACAAAAAAGAGTTTAAAGTGGTAGATGAAACGGCAGGACGAGAAATCGAGCCCACGAAAGCGTTTTTAGATGATCTTCTGTGCGGATTAAGCGAGACCTCCTACGTCAACACCATCAGCATCGGCCAGTTAAAAAGTGCCACTGATGAAGGCATGGTAACAGAGCTGAAAAACTATATTGCAAACTTAAATACAACGGGCAATCTCGCACTTAACATCACCAAAGCCGCCGCCTGCTTAAAGTCCCAGAGAAAAGAGCTGGAGGCCCAGATGGTGCCGGAAGCAGCCCGCACCTATACCTCGTTATTAAGTGAAATCCGCAATATAGAAAAGGAGATTTCAGCCCCTGAGTATGAAAACCAGATTCAGACCTATCAGAAGCTCCGCGTGGATATGAAGACTGATTTGGAAGAACGGCAGGCGGAAAAGGAAGAGCTGATCAAAAAAGTGGCAAAAGGCCGGCAGGTTCTCACAAGCAACCAGTTTACCGATCACGAATCGATTCAATTTTATTCACAGAAGGCAAAGGAACATTATGATGATTACATGGAGGCCGAGGCAGCCTGTAACCGCAGGCCAAGAAAGATTGCCTCCGCTTTTTCATTAATTATTGCAACACTTTTGCTTTGCAGCACCGGTATTATTTACTATATGGGGGAATCTAATTATTTCTCCGCGTATTACGGAGTTGATCTCATTCTGCTTCTGAGTATTTTCGTGAGCGGCGCTCTTATTTTCTATCTGATCGGCTTAATCCTATTTCTAAGACTTCGCCATCACCTGAAGGATATGGAAATGAGCGGCAAGATACTTCAGGAGATCCTGTCCAGGCACTTAGGGGATACAGACATTTCACCGGATGCCATACAGGCGTTCCAGAACCGCATGGCAGAATTCACCCGGCTCTGTTCTGCTGTCTCCAAATCGGAAGATGCCATCAGTCAGAAAGCTGCTGAGATTGAAGAACTGAATAAAAAGCTGGAAGGCTGCGGAGTGACCATTGAAACGCAGCAAAAAAGCCAGTGGGAGCTGGAAAAGAAGCTGGATCATCTCTCCGGCTGTAAGACTCAGGCGGAAGGGCTGAAGCACATTCTTGCTGAAAATGACCGTATACGGGAAGAAATCTCTGCTGTAGACTTAGCACTGGAAACCATGACCAACTTATCTTCATCCATACGGGACTCTTTCGGACTTTACTTAAATAAGGCAGCCTCTGATTTAATAGCCGGAATCACAGGCGGGATCTACACCAGCATGAGCGTAGATGAAAACCTGAATATCTTTTTAAATACCAAAACCAAGCTGGTTCCTTTAGAGCAGGTCAGCAGCGGAACAATGGACCAGGTTTATCTGGCGCTTCGTCTGGCTGCTGCTACCTTAATTCAGACAGGCGATGAAAAGATGCCCTTTATCTTCGATGACAGCTTTGTCCTTTATGATGACGACAGACTTAAGACCGGTTTAAAATGGCTGTCAGCTACTTATACCAATCAGATTATTATTTTCACCTGCCACCAGCGGGAGGCTCAGATGATGACTGCCAACTTAATGCCTTATCATTTAATCGAAATATAAGAAAATCCCTGAAAGAGGTTTTAATCTCTCTCAGGGATTTTCTATTTATCACAGGTCTTAACTGACCCGGTTATAACTCCGATTATGGCTCCGATTACAATGCCAAAAGCTGAAGGAAAAATCCAGCCAAGTCCCGCCGTATAAAACGGAAGCTTTATAAGCAGGGCATGTAAAAATCTAGCTCCTGCCTGTTCCAATGCCAGAAGCACTCCTGTAATTCCGGTTAAGCCCATGGTACAGACATAGACCGCTCTCCAGCGTTTCCCATCGCGAAATGCGAAAGAAAGTATAATCAGTACAATGGAAACCGGATAAAGAGCATTTAAAACCGGAACTGATATCTCCAGTATCTTATTAAGTCCTGCATTGGAAATAATCAGACTGACCAGGGCGAATAAAAAAGCCCACGTCCGGTATCCTACCTTTGGTATAATGGTACAGAAATACTTGCTGCAGCAGCTGATCAGACCGATGCAGGTATTCAGGCATGCGATGAAAAAAACAACCGCAAGCAGAACAAGACCGGCTTTTCCATATAAGAACTGTACCGCCTGGTTTAGGGTCTGAGCACCATTCTCAGCTGTACCGAATGCGCCGCCCGTCACTGCTCCTACATGAGATAAGGCACTGTAGACCAGTAAAAGGATTCCACCTGCGAAAAAACCGGCCCGAATGGTCTCCCTGACCACATCCGTTTCTTTTTTTACACCCATAGCTTTAATATTAAGCGATATAATAATGCCGAAATTTAAAGCTGCAATGGTGTCCATGGTCATATAGCCTTCCAGAAAGCCTTTGATAAACGGTGCCTTCTGATATGCCTCTGAAGGCTGTCCATATACCCCTGCCGGGTGAATGATACACCCTGCAAAGATCACTGCTATCAGAACCAAAAGTATGGGGGTCAGAATCTTACCCAGACGGTCGGTCAGCTTATCAGGTTTTAAAGCTATTACAAATGCAATGGAAAAAAACACCACTGAGTACAAAAACTGCATCAGCCCGCTTGAGCTCCCCTCCTTTAGAAAAGGAACTACTGCCATTTCAAAGGACGTGCTTGCAGTTCTGGGAATGGCAAGGCATGGTCCGATGGATAAATAAATTAGAAAGGTAAAAATAAAAGCAAATTTCGGGTGAACCCGTCCCGCCAGCTTATCCAGTCCGCCGGACTGGGCTACTGCTACGACTCCTAACACAGGAAAGCCAATTGCGGTTACTGCAAAACCTGCCACTGCAATCCAGGAAGCTGTTCCTGCTGATGCCCCCAAAAAGGGTGGGAATATCAGATTTCCCGCCCCAAAAAACATGGAGAATACTGTCAGACCCGCTAAAACTAATTTTTCTTTTGTTAATCGCTCCATAGTCCCCCCTCCATATATTAACGGTCTCCGGCACGGTAACGCTCCAGCAGACGGTTGATTCTGGTAGTTGGATTGAGCAGACCGCTCAGGGAAGCATCATGGTTTAAATTGTCAATTATAAGGGCAATGTATTTGCTCATATCAACATTGATATAATAAGGTCTGGACAGAAGATCCGGTGTCTGGTATACCAGATTGGTGGTTAAAATCCTGTCGATTAAACCATTTTCATAATATTCATCAAACTTTGCAAGACCGTTGGTAAAGAGTCCGAACGTAGCGCATACAAATACTTTTCTGGCCTTTCTCCGCTTCAGCTCTTTTGCAACGTCAAGCATACTTTCGCCAGAGGAGATCATGTCATCAACAATGATTACATCTTTGCCTTCCACGCTGCTTCCCAAAAATTCATGAGCAACGATTGGGTTACGACCATTTATAATCTGGGTATAATCACGCCGCTTGTAGAACATACCCATATCAAGTCCCAGTACATTGGCAAAGAATACTGCACGTCCCATCCCGCCTTCGTCCGGGCTGATTACCATCATATGCTCGCTGTCAATATCCAGTTCCTTCTCTTCCTTTAATAAGTATTTAATAAACTGGTAAATTGGCTGAACAGTCTCAAAACCTTTTAAAGGAATGGCATTCTGCACTCTGGGATCATGGGCATCAAAGGTAATAATGTTTTCCACACCCATATTCACAAGCTCACGAAGCGCCAAAGCACAGTCAAGAGATTCTCTTCTGGAACGCTTATGCTGACGGCTCTCATATAAGAAAGGCATGATCACATTAATACGTCTTGGTTTGCCTGCAGATGCTGCGATCACACGCTTTAAATCCTGAAAATGATCATCAGGGGACATGTGGTTGGTCATCCCGCACAGAGAATAGGTCAGACTGTAGTTGCACACGTCAACCATGATATAAAGATCATCGCCCCGCACTGACTGCTGCAGGGTTCCTTTCGCCTCTCCGGTTCCAAATCTGGGGGTACTGGCTCCAATGATGTAAGTATCTCTCTGATAACCGGAAAAAGCGATGGTAGATTTATGTTCACTTTCCCGATCCTGTCTCCATGCTACCAGGTAATCATTCACTTTTTCTCCCAGTTCCTTGCAGCTTTTTAAAGGAATTAAGCCCAATGGTCCAACCGGAATGGTTTCTATCGTTTTCTCTTCGTAAAGCATTTGTTTCTCCTCCAACGTGTCCTTATGCAATGCAACGGTTCTTTTATAACATTATGCGCGAAAATAGTCAAGTTAATCGGATAGTTTTTTCCTGATCCTGATATCATCTCCGTAAAGAGGAATCACGGTATAGCGGCTGATCAGCCTGGAGGTAACACGCTCCGTATACCGGTCTCTCAGTTCATTGATCGGATGATTGGTGGATATAATTGTGGACTTTGAAGAATTAAGCCGTTCATTAATGCAGTAAAAAAGTTCGGAAGAGGTAAAGCTGTTATTTAACTCTGTTCCCAGATCATCGATGATTAAAAGATCGCAGTCCAGAATGTACTGATACATTCCTTTCATATCATCCTCATCCTGATAATCAAACCGGTTTTTTGAAAATACTTCAAAGAGGTCATTGGCAGATAAATAGATCACGGAGTAAAATTTATCGATCAGCTCTTTGGCTATACAGTTTGTTAAAAAAGTCTTCCCAACTCCTGTCGGTCCTGTAAACAGCAGATTACCATGGTCTTTGGATAGATTTTTAATAAAATTTTTACAGGTATCCGTTACCTGTATCATATACTGTTTCACTGTCCTGTTTAAAACTGGAATTACTCTGGTATCATCAAAATATTCATAGGAAAATGTATCAAAATTCTCAACAGCAATGATCTGTTCAATATTGGACTGTGCGTATAAATATTTCATCTCTGACTGACGGAAGCAGTGACACTTAACTCCCTTAGCATACCCGGTATCTTTACAGTCCTTACATAAGTACTGCATCTCCATAAAATCTGCCGGATAACCGTAGGACTTTAAAAGAACCGTCTTCTGTTCCCGCAGATCTGCAATTTCATCTCTCAGCTCTTTTAAAGCTTCCTTATCTCCGTCCAAAAGTCTTCGGGCGCAGACGACTGCTCTGGTGCTGATGGAATCATCAAGTTCCTTTATCACAGGTATCTTATTATAAACTTGTGCAATCCGCTTTTCCTGTTCATGCCGGTTCTTTAACTGCTGCTGCCCGTAAGCCCGCATGATGGCATCATATTGTGAATTGCTCAGTGCCATAATTACCTCCGTTCCTGTTGTGCTTATCTACCGTTACTTAAGCTCTGTCAGCTGTCCAAGAATAAGGGCATCATAATCAATCTCCCGTTGAGGGAAATTCTGAAACTGGTTCTGCCCGCTTCTTCCCTTTGTGCCTGCTGCCTGCTTATATTCTACTGCTGTCTTTTGGCCTTTATCGCTTCCAGCCTTTTTCCGGTCCGCATGCTGCTCGTCCAGCCTGCGAATGTCTTCCATTGTACGGGCTCCGGCTTTCTTCCAGCCTTCTATAATCTTATCCGTATACGGGAAACTGGGGGAATGTGTCGCTGTCAGAGTGCGGCTGCAGGCCTCCATAACCAGCTCTTTGGTAAATCCGTAAGTACGGAACCATTTATCCATGTACTCCCGCTCTGAGTCGCCGGGATTGCGGTCACTCAGTCCAAACGCCCTCATGACGGCAAAGGAATCCTTAGAAAAAGTAAGTGCATTATTCTTCGCATCATCTACCGTCTTAATACCCTTTTCGTGCCAGCTGATGGCTACCGTCTCAATATACCGAATGCTGGTATGTCCGCCCTGTACACAATACTCAACCACATATTCTAAAAGCTCTGCAGGCATATGAAGCCCATCATAAAGATAAGCAAATACCTCACATTCTCTCTGAGTAAAAACTTTGTTCATATATTTCTGGGCAATATAAAGCAGCTGTGAAAAATCCTCATCTCCTGCCAGCCCGCTGATCTGATCAGGAGTGTAGGATTTACGGCCTGCGGATTCCACAGGTTTCTCCTTTTTCTCTTCCGCTGCAGGGCGTACGGAACATGCAGTCTCCGATACCGCAGAAGTAACCTGCTGCTTTGAAATGGCCTCCTCGCCCAGTACCCCAGCCTTTTTCCAGTAAGATAAGGCACGCATCACATCGGCCTCTGTATGGTTTAAGGCATCGGCGATCGCAGATACGGTTACCTCTTCCCCTTCATGACGCATCAGAAACAGATATTCTTTTATGTATTCACCATTCGCCGAAGCCATAAAATCATCTATAAATTGATTGGATATTATCGTACCATTGATCTTAAAACTGCTCTTAAAATTCACCGCCATAACCTCACCTTTTTATCATGTTCCTATCATACCACAGGTCTTTCCAAAAGAAAATAGGGGCAGTTATCCACTAAATCAATTGTGGATATTGTGGATAATGTGGAAACTAAGTATACATAATCTTGGTTTATCCACTATCATCCTGTTGAATTGCTGATAAAACCGAGATTTTTTAAATTGTGAGACTATAATTTATGTAAATTAAAAAATCCACATAGTTTCTTAACATAAAATGTTGAAAACTATGTGGATAATGTGGATAACTATAAGCCCAACAGCTTTTCTCCCACTTTTACAATATCTCCGGCACCCATAGTTATCAACAAATCACCGTGTATACAATTTTCTAAAATAAATGTTTCAATCTCATCAAACGAGGTGATATAATGCGCTTTTACACCTTTTTTCTCTATTCTATCCACGATATCTGCAGAGCTGATCCCCAGATTATCGGTTTCTCTTGCTGCATAAATTTCTGCCAGAACTACCTCATCTGCCAGAGACAGTGCATCTGCAAATTCCTCAAGAAATGCCTTTGTACGTGTATAAGTATGGGGTTGGAAAACAACCCACAGTTTTTTATGGGGATAATGCTTCGCTGTATTCAGGGTTGCACGGATCTCCTGGGGATGATGGGCATAATCATCAATGATGGTAACACCTCCCAGTTCTCCCTTCTTTTCAAAGCGCCTGTTGGTACCTGTAAAATGTTTTAGCCCTTTTTTTACCTGATCCAGTGAAATTCCAAGCTCCGCGCAAACGGCGGCAGCTGCCAGGGAATTATACACATTGTGTTCTCCGGGTACTCCAAGGGTGACCTTATCCACGACAGTACCATCGATCTTTAAATCATAGGTGGCTCTTGCCAGATCATCAAACTCAATGGTCTCCGCCTGGTACCTGCTTCCGGCTTTCTTTCCAAACGTAATTACCTTACAGGGAAGATCACGTACGATCTCCTCGATATTTTCAATGTCGTTATTAATCACCAGCAGTCCATCCTTAGGAAGCTTCTGGGCAAACAGCCGGAAAGAGTTACGAATATCCTTGATATCTTTAAAGAAATCAAGATGATCTGCCTCTATATTTAAAATAATCTCAACAGTCGGATAAAAGGACAGAAAACTATTAGTATATTCACAGGCTTCGGTCACAAAAAGTTCCGGACCTCCCACACGTATATTCCCCCCTATGGAGTTTAAAATTCCTCCTACTGAAATAGTGGGGTCCGCATCTGCACAGAGAAGAACCTCTGTAATCATAGAGGTTGTCGTTGTTTTCCCGTGAGTTCCCGAAATCGCAATCGCATTCTCATAATTCTTCATCATCTGACCAAGCAGCTCTGCCCTGCTGAGAATGGGCAGTCCCTTTTCTCTTGCAGATATCAGCTCGGGATTATCAGAATGTACCGCAGCCGTATAAACCACCACATCGATTCCTTCTGTAATATTCTCCGCACACTGTCCATACGCAATCTTTGCACCTTTTGCTTCCAGGTGATGCGTCAGTTCCGATTCATGTGAATCTGATCCGGTTACTGTAAATCCCTCATCCATGAGAATCTCAGCCAGACCGCTCATGCTGATTCCTCCAATACCGATAAAATGAACTGCCTGTGGTTTATGAAAATCAATCTGATACATGCTTTATCCATCCTTAATTTATTGTTTTATTTATGTAACGGTTACTTCCACTTACTTTTACTGCTTTTTTCTTATAAAGTCAACCGCTTTCTTCTTTATTATATAAGAAAAATGGAAGAAAATCTACCCGGGAATCCAAACTGGGACCTTGCCTCAGGGTGAGACGCCCCGTTTGCAGCTGAAGTGTTTTTCATGTTATATAAAAATGCACCTTACAGATTCTATGACCTGTAAAGTGCACTTTATGACACGGAAATTATGTTCCGGATAATGCAAGTCCTGCTCGAACAGGCAGAAGTTCTCTAAAACCATCGTTTCCAGCCGAAGCCTCTGCTACCGAAGCAATCAAATAAAGCATTTCCTTATAACTTCTAAACAGCTGCTGCTGTCTGCCCTCTCTCCAGTAAATAATTCCCTGCCAGGTTGCGTGTTCGTGAAATAGCACTTTAATAGAGAAAGAAGCAATCTTCCCCCCTCTTCTGCAGAGCGTACATGCATCACTGGATATCAGCTGTCCATAATTCAGCCCGTACTTGGGTATATCGTCATTTTTCAGTTCATATTCCATAAATGTACCAAGAGACTTTGCAAGATCCACCGGCTCCACCTGCTGCTCTAATGTCTCAGACGGTATATTCTGGTAATTTCCTGTAAACTTTCCGGAATGGTAGGTATCAATTGCCACATGGCAGGTAGTCATAATGTTATTAACCTGCTCTTTTCTGTCATTACCGGTCAAAAGCAGGTACATGGCAAGAATCAGTTCAAGTTCACTTTCAAAAGGTGTCTTCACATCGCCTTCAATCCACCTTATATTCCCCTGCCAGCTTGCATAATACCGATACTGTACAAAAACATAAAAGGTCGCTAATTTTCCAGGTCTTTCATTTTCACTGCTTTTTTTTATTTCGGGAGTAAGATCTTCTATTCCAGAAAACTGCCGCCGTTGAACCGTCTGCTTCGGACAGCCCAGCTGATCAAATATCCGATCCATATTAAAAAACATCTCCAGGAGGCTTTCAAATAATATTCCGCCAGAGCCGCTTTCATGAAATAAAATCCCTTTTATACTATTATCTTCAAATTCATCTACCGCTATTGTAAAATACCTGTCTGAATTACGAACCACACTCATTCTTCCAACTGTCATCCCTTCACCATAGTCTTTCATTTGTAAATTTATTATATAAAAAAGCGGTTACATTTCGGTTACATAACATTGTTTTAGATAATTATATTTTATCACATGTAACTAACGAATGAAATAGAAAATATATACAAAAACTCCTGACTTTATCTGGGTCAGGAGTTTCTAAATCTGTGATCTTTTATCAGACTGTTTCTGAAAAGAAACGATCAAATATAAGATATTTATACCTGTTAAGAACACCCAGCAATATATTACCCAATACTCCAATTGCAAGAATCTCCCCAATGCCAACCGTGACCATCGCATACCAGATCATATCCGGTGAGCCATAAGCATAACGAAGAACCCATGGAATAATAACAACATTGGACAAAATAGGCGGTATACATACCAGCCATTTATTACCCCGGAGTTTGTAGGCTCCAACCGCACCAATCAAAGTGGCCAGACTGCCAAAAATCACATCAAGTGCCGCTGCGCCGCACAGGAGATTAGACAGAAAACAACCGATAAATAATCCGGGAATTGCAGCTGGGGTAAAGTAGGGAAGGATACAAAGCATTTCCGAAACACGAAACTGGACTGGTCCGAAGCTAATGGGGGCAAATGCCATGGTCAGCACCGTGTAGATTGCAGCAATAACTGCAGAAAAAACCATGAAATGAGTTTTCACTGATGATTTGTGATTCATATTTTTTTCTCCTCTAGTTTTGTTTTAGGTGTGGAAGGTCACGAACACACCGGTCTTTGTTGTGAAAATCCTTGATTTTAAAAGGAATATCACGGCCTTATTATTGTCTTTCGGGTACTAAAAATCAGGTGTTGACATAACTTTGACACAATTACGCCTGAGATATGCTTTAACCACCTTATTTTCAAATCCTACAGACTGCTACAGTATACCATTCCCCAGTGGATTTATCAAGTGGCTCTTTGGTTTCGGTTTTATCCGTATTATCGTTTCTCTTACTCCCAGTAGTTTATAAATCCTTTCTATAATACCTTTGAAAATATTGAAGTACATTTAATTGTAATTTTTCCTTCTCTTTTAAATTTTGCATAAAATAATCTTCACAAAGTCGTTTATCTTCCTCAACTGGTCTGGAATAATCAGCTTTAACATCTGTTTTTACATTTTGGCTAGCTGTCTTCACTGTGCCATCCACTCTATTCATGAAAGCATTCCAGTTTTTTTCAGACATATTGATACTACCTTTGCGGTCATTCTCTAAATCCGCATTAATCTTTTCCATGATTTTTAATTTCCAATTCAATACTTCATTTCTAAATGCTTGTGCTCCCGCTTTTTTTGATGATACGTCGGTATGACAGTATTTATCCAACCCAGCTATTTCCATAACAATTTTCCTCCTCCACTCTGCCTGTCTATATAATATTATAACCAATCTTTTCTGGGTTTCAATCACTATTTATGAAATTCGCGTGACACACTCTGTCACAGCTTTGTATAAACCAGATCAATCCCCTATAAAAAACAAGAGCCATCCCCTGTCCCAAAAAGGCAGGAAATAACTCAAGGACTTATTTTTTCATCCACCACTCCTTAGGAATTGTGTCCAATTCAATAATACAATTGATTTGGTGAGATAATACATCTTTTGTCACATCAAAAATTGCTTTCGCATTACATAAAATGCAGACCGCATCCCCAAAAGTTGTCTTAGCAGCTGCACCTCTATCATAGAAAGCCTGTTCCAGTTTTGTGTAATTTTCTGAGATATGATCCGTGACAGAATTATTATGGCGGTGCATAAAGGATGGCTTTATCTGACCGTCAGGCATAATGATCTTAAAATATGTGGGCTCCTTAGTCAGTCGATCCGGCACATCTAAATGTTCTTCCACACAGTGAATAAAGGTATTTCTCTCATGCCCCACTCCAAGAAGCAGAATTTTACCGTTTCTTTCTTTTAAACGATCATAGCACCCCCCTGGAGGGCAGGGCGTTGTTCGGCTTTCTTCTCCTTCAATAAATGCTTCGCTATCCTTTCCGTATACAGCTACACTATGAGTCGGATGAAGCGAACGAAGCACACCGTTCCGTTTCATGAAAAGATTAGGTAAAATCCCGACACAGGCGGGCTCTATTCTGGGATCAAATACATTATGATATTCTGACATGGAAAACCATGTATGAGTGGGCAGTATTAGAAGACCTTCAGACAGGTATTCCATAAAGACATCCAGTACGGTATCCGCTCCACCTTCAACCTCTCCGATTGCCTTCATGGATGAGTGCACCAGTAAAGTATCATTAGGCTCTATTCCCATTACTTCTAGATTTTGTTTCAGATTTTGTTTTGTAATCATAATGATACCTTTCTTATCCCAAATCAATTAATAGTTTTATATCTGCAATCATAAGGGAACCGCAGGAATTTTGCAAACAGCTATGATTCATACCACAAAACCACCACTGTTATCGAACTGGAATATAAAGATCTACTTCAGTATCTGGGTGATCGTAGCCCAGAAATCTGTTATCATAGAGTTCAAAGTCCTCCCGCCAGTCCAATTCCTCTTCGGTTGTTAAAAACCAGGTTCCCCATATATATTCAAACGTCTGAGGCAGCATACTTAAGCTTCCCCTGTGAGTGAACACGGCATACTTTCCTGCAGGCAGAACCTTTCTGACAAATTGCGGTGGCAAGCCTTCAAAAGAATGTACTTCATAGCCTGCAACCTCCGTAAATAAAACCCAGTCATTCATAGTATAAAGTGTGTTTTCATTGCAGGCTTCGCAGATTCCAAAACCTCTGCCTCCCTCCACCAGATTCGGAATTTTATGATACATTCGGTTTGCATTATTCCAAAGATCTCTTAGTTTTATATCGGACAGTGTCGTTTCACCCCGAATCCCTGCTACTTTAATCTCAGGTATGGTTGCAATTTTGGGATGAACGGTTACGTTAGAAATCAGATGCTGTAAAAGTCCCTGATCTAATCGTTCTTTTGCTCCCACATAAGCATCCAGCCGATTAATGCGATATGTCTGCGGGCTTACCCGATATATTGATTTAAAAGCCCGGCTGAATGCTTCTGATGACTCGAAACCACTGTCTACAGCAATATCGATGATTCTCTCATCTGTATATAACAAACGCTTTGCTCCATCGGCCAGGCGGCGTTTTTTAATGTAACTTCCTATTGTTTCACCCAGTAGAGAAACGAACTGCCGGTTAAGGTGATAGTAAGAGTAACCGGCAGCCCTGGCCACATCTTCTACACGAATGTCTTCTCTTAAATTGGCTTCTATATAAATCACTGCCCGTTCCAGCGACTTCCGGTAGTCCATGTCAAATTTCTCTCCTTTTTAATTTATCGGCTGATAAGTATAAATAACCGGATCTGCTTTTTCAAAATTTAATCCGATTTCCCTGACCGTTTCTTTCATATCATCGCTTACCAGAAAGCGTTCCCAGCCATTCTCTTTTCTTCCGCCCCAGCAGATATCGATGGATTTATCTGACGGAGATAAGATCATGCTCTTAGTGGTGCCAAAATATTCTTCATAATAATGGGTGCATAATCCCTCCGGATATTTTGATAAAAGCATATTTTTTAACTGATCACTTGTTATCCCAGAAGCGCCAGTCAGGGTTTTTGTAATATAATCATAACGCTTTGCTGAGTGGACAAATGCTTTGGGCTCATAAGGTACCAATTCAGGTAATACCGGGTGATTGGTAGCGTGTAAAAACTGTTGGGATGAGTCAGCATCCAGCTTTTTAAATGCCAGTCTTCCATCCACTGTCTCTACCAGAGCGGTATTTCCAGCCTGATCAAGAAGTATTAAATTTAAGTTATAGGCGATGGGAATATTCCTGATATACTGAAGACCATCACTTACATCTTTACAATTCTCCAATAAGGCGCGAATAACTGCCCAGAACTGAAGACCTCTAATCCTGGGTTCCCTCATATACGGCATTGCACCAACGGGAAATCCACAGGAACTCATAGTCACCGCCAGCCCATGTTCATTAATACCATCATCTCTGCCGAAGAATAGTACACTGGTGCCAATATGTGCATACTTTCCTTTTATTTTAGTTTTCACAAGACAGAAATCTTCGGCTTCATGATGAAACTCATAGTTTCGGGCAAGAAGCGGCTTATGTTCTGCTGTTATAGATGGCAGCAATGCCATATGGCTGCAGCGGGGCAGCAGATAAGTCATTCCATAGAAGAAAATTTGATCTGCATTCACCTGCAATGCGTCTGCAAATCCTTGAATTTCCTCAGTTAGTCCGGGGCACCATTGATCAAACAGTTTCTGTGCCTCCTTGAAATCATCTGTTCCAAAACCTTCCACCGATTGGGTATGGAGTGCTTTTAGTTGAGGAATCTCTCCCATAATCCTGCCCATCTGGTAACCCGTTTCATAATTTGTGCCTTCTAGATTCATGGTATAAGCTGATACATTATTCATATTCTTAATCCTCCTGTTCTGTATATAGTTTAATCAGACAGACGGAGTTTTACATGATATTTTCTGCTCTTTTTATAGAACTCAGTTACTACACACATTAGCTTCCCGCACCTTAACATATACAATATACCAACTTTAATTTTATTATACTATTACCCCGTAATTAATAATTTTTAATCTTCCCTCTATTTCGAACATACGTTCTTTAACAATCATAACACCAACACTTTATGAAGTCAATAGTAAATCTTAAATCTTAAATGTCGAATTTTAATTAAAATAATCAAAAATATTGTTGACACTATGTCTACACGGTGTTATTATTTGTACACACGCTAACAACAACTTTAATTAAAAATACAATCTTCTAAAAACTCCCCTTTTTATTATCAATCGTTCTTCTCTCCTGTTTCATGATAATCTGACCTGTTAACTGCCGGCAGACGAAAAGCGAAAAGGAGAACCATTCAATATGAAATCATTTCAAAAACCAACCATACCAGCAAGAGAAGAATTTCACAGATTCTATGCAGGTGAAATTAATGTCCGCGATTTCTGCACCGAACGTACAAATCAGCGCCGGATTCCCCCTTATACACCGGAAGAACGCAAGGTTCAGTCAGACAGAGCCCAAATGCCGGACAAACATACCACTTAGAACCTAATATTATAAGAGATACTATTTCAATCAGCATGATAAAAAGGGGAAAATAAATTGGCCAGAGAACAATCCTGGCACAAATTTATATATAAACTGCAAAGCAGGTGATTAGCCCAGGCAGGGTTTTGGAGCAGCTGACATTTACCCTCTTATGCCTGGCAAAGTTCTGTTCTTGACTATTGTCAGTAAAGCAATTATAATATTGCAATAATACCATATATTGGATATTACTAATTCTTACCATTGTTATATAATGTTGTTATATTGGGGATTATTTTACAGTGAATTTGAGTTTTTTTATGGAGTAGAGGTATATAAAAAAAACAAAGGTAAAGAAGGGAAAACACATGATGAAAAAATTAAAAGTTGGTAAACGGTTATTGCTTACATTTCTTATTGTGGTATTATTTTCTGGTCTTGCAGGAACCATAGGAATCCTGCTCATCCACAAAGTTAATAAGGAGTATAGTATTGAACTCCAGGATTATGGCTTTGCACAGGGAGATATCGGAAGCCTCGGGCAGGCATTTCAGGCACATCGTGCAACAATTTTATACATAATCTTTTCAGAGGATGCATCTGAAACGGAAAAACAGAAGCAGATTTTAGACACACAGATTAACACCATTAACCAGTCGATGAAGCAGGTGGAGAGCCGTATGAAGACTCCCGCCGAGAAAGAACTCTACAGCCAGCTGGCTGAGAAGATGAAAAAATACGAAGGTATTCGAAGCAATACTTTAGAGCTTGCCGGTAAATCCACACAGGAAGCCATGGCTACCTTCCGCAGTCAGGCAGCTCCTCTCGCAGCTGATATCGCCAACACCATCAATACCATGCTGGCGAATAAATCCAATGACGGTATCGCAAAATCAAACCAGCTGGAATTACAGACCAATGTTTTTATCGTAATCATGGTCATTATCATACTGGGTTCCATTGTAATTTCCATATTAATTGCGATCTATATCACCCGCGGAATTATCAAGCCGATTGTTGAATTAAAAGACGTGGCCGATAAGATGGCGCAGGGTAATTTAAACTGTCATCTGGAATATACTTCTAACGATGAGCTGGGACATCTTGCCGAAAGCATGAGAACCATGATGGATAGAATCTCCTACTACATGAACTATATTTCCGTTACAACACAGCAAATGGCTGACGGAGACTTTAATATTCCTCACGATCCGGAAGAATTTAAAGGAGCATTCCGTGAAGTTCAGATATCCATTGAGAACCTTACTGATTCCCTTAATGATGTCATGATTAAAATTACCCAGGCTTCCGATCAGGTAGCAAGCGGTGCTGATCAAGTGGCAGACAGCGCCCAGGCTCTCAGTCAGGGTGCCACAGAACAGGCTTCCTCCATTCAGGAACTGGCGGCAACGATCAATGATATCTCAAGCAACATCAATCAGAATGCTGAGAATGCAAAAGAGGCAAATACTCAGGTGGAAACTACCTCTGCAGAGGTGGAATTTGGAAAAACGCGGATGGAGCATTTGAATTCTGCAATGGATACCATCAGCGAAGCTTCTTCTGAAATCAGCAAGGTTATAAAGACGATTGAAGACATTGCTTTCCAGACTAATATTCTGGCATTGAACGCAGCCGTAGAGGCCGCAAGAGCCGGTGATGCAGGCAAAGGCTTTGCTGTGGTTGCAGATGAGGTACGTAATCTTGCCAACAAGAGTCAGGAAGCCTCCCAGAATACTGCTGCACTGATTGAACGGGCGCTGGATTCCATTGAATCCGGCAATCACATTGCCAAAGAAACTAAGGAATCCATGGATCGTATCGTCGTGTCCTCCCAGACCGTAGCTAAACTTGTTTACCAGATTTCCACCGCCACTGAACAGCAGGCAACTGCAGTTACCCAGGTTACGCAGGGTATTGACCAGATTGCAAGCGTGGTTCAGACCAATTCCGCCACTTCGGAAGAAAGTGCGGCTGCAAGTGAGGAGATGGCAGGTCAGGCTCAAATGCTAAAATCACTGATGAGACAGTTTCAGTTAAAAGACTAATAAACGCACTACAATAGAAAAGAGGGTATGCTCAGTCAGATTATGAGCCATACCCTCTTTCCCTATTTCTGCAAAAAGTCTCCCGCCTTCCACCGTTCCACCTCTGCATCTGTACCAAGGACAAAATGCTGCCCGCCTATATGATGTTCCGAACCTGCCAGATAATCGATTCCCATTCCTTTTAAGTCATAGGTAAACGACGTCCGGCTTCGTTCTGATACAGGATCCGGTTTTGGAATGGCAGACAATAGGGATCTGGTATAGGGGTGGATCGGTCTGGAAAATATCTCTTCTGTTGTTCCCGTTTCCACCATATGTCCCAGATGGAGAACTCCGATTCTGTCTGAAATATATTTTACCATGGATAAATCGTGAGCGATAAATAATATGGCTGTCTTCGTCTGCTTCTGAAGCTCTTTCATTAAGTTCACTACCTGCGCCTGAATGGAAACATCCAGTGCACTGATGGCCTCATCAGCAATAATCAGTTCTGGTTCCATAATAAGAGCTCTTGCAATCCCGATCCGCTGTCTCTGACCTCCTGAAAACTGATGGGGATAACGATTGGCATGTTCCCTGGAAAGGCCCACCATATCAAGAATCCGGTATACCTTTTCCTCCCTTTCCTCCGGGGTGGAATACATGTGGTGAATATCAATCCCCTGAGCAACGATATCCAGGATTTTTTTTCTGGGATTCAAACATGCCATTGGATCCTGAAAGATCATCTGCATATTGGTTCTTAGATGCTTTGTCTCTTCGGCGGAGAGTTTTCCGGATATTTTAGACCCCTGAAACCAGACCTCTCCGGAAGTTGGCTCATACAGACGAATCACAGATCTTCCGATGGTGGATTTTCCACTTCCCGACTCTCCCACCAGACCGTAGGTTTCTCCAGGATAAATACGGAAAGATACCCCATCTACTGCTTTTATGGAAAACTTCCTGCCAAGCTTAAAATGCTGCTTTAAATCTCTGACATCCAGTAATGGATTTTTATTCTCCTCCACTTAAATCCACCTCCTCCCGCATCCTTTTAATCCTTTCCTGTAATGCCTCCGGCATTGGCACAGCGGGTGCATTTTCATGAAGAAGCCAGGTAGCAGCATAATGAGTATCCGTAACCTGAAACATTGGAGGCTCAAGACGGTAATCTATATTTAATGCAAACCGGTTTCTTTCTGCAAATGCGTCACCCTCTGTTTTATTTAACAAATTAAAGGGACTTCCGGGAATGGTGTACAGCACCTCGTCATCCGTATTTAAATCCGGCATGGCAGATAATAATCCCCAGGTATAAGGGTGTTTAGGATCATAAAAGATCTCTTCTGAAAGTCCTTTTTCCACCACTTTTCCCGCATACATAACCGCCACATAATCAGCCACTTTTGCTACAACTCCCAAATCATGGGTGATATAGATGACAGAGATTCCCGTCTTTTTCTGAATCTCTTTAATCAGCTCCAGGATCTTAGCCTGAATGGTCACATCTAAAGCAGTAGTTGGTTCATCACAGATCAAAACCTCCGGATCACAGGACAGGGCAATTGCAATTACGACTCTCTGCCTCATTCCACCAGAAAGCTGATGGGGATAGCTTTTCATTCGCTTTTCCGGCTCTGTAATCCCTACCAGATCAAGAAGCCTTACCGCCTTTTCATACGCTTCCTTTTTATTGGTTTTGTAATGATAACGCATTCCCTCCATAATCTGATTACCAATCGGCATGGTGGGATTTAAGGAAGTCATGGGATCCTGAAAAACCATTGCAATCCGCCTTCCATTTATACGGCGGCGCATCTCCTTCTTGCTGAATGTCAGCAGATTCTCTCTCATCTCCTCCCCCTTCTTACGGGAAGTAAAGTCAATTGTGCCGCTTTTTATTTTTCCGTTTCCGCTCAATATTCCCATAATCGCCTTCACAGTCACTGATTTGCCAGAGCCTGATTCCCCAACTATAGCAAGCGTTTCCCCCTGATATAAATCCAGATTGACTCCCCTGATCGCATTTACTTCACCGGCAGAGGTCTGAAAAGAGATAGATAAATCTCTGATTGACAAAACCTTATCTTTGTTCATAATCTGCCTCCTACATCTCTTTCATTTTGGGATCAAACGCATCTCTCAGTCCATCTGCCAGCATGTTAAAACTGAGCATAATAACTGCCAGAACCACCACCGGCGATATGATCATATATGGATGAGTAGTAAAGGATTTAAATGCATCGCTGATCAGTGAACCAAGCGAAGCTAACGGTGCCGGAACACCCAGGCCGATAAACGCCAGGAATGCCTCCGTAAAAATCGCATTTGGAATGGAAAACATGGACATAATGATCAGCTGACCAAAAATGTTGGGAAGTATTTCTTTAAAAATCAGGTAGAAATCTCCCGCTCCTAATGTTCTGGAAGCGAGTATAAACTCTTGTTCCTTCAGCTTCAGCACCTGGGCCCTTGCTACCCTGTTCATACCAATCCAGCCTGTGATGGCAAGTGCCAGCGTGATGGTAGCAAGCCCCGGTTTCAACACCAGCATGAGGAGCGTCACAATGACAAGGGTGGGAATCCCATTTAAAATTTCTGCAAACCGCTGCATGGCATTATCCACTGCACCTCCGAAATATCCGCTGATCAGACCGTAACTCATGCCAAAGCACATATCAACAAGAACGGCAACCAATGCGATATAGAGAGAAATTCTGGTACCCATAAATGTCCTGGTAAATATATCTCTACCCAGTACATCCGTACCAAACCAGTAATAAGTATTTTCCAGCCCGGTGGTTTTTTTAGGATCTGCATACCGGTTCACAGTAACTTTACCCGTGGAGGTACTCATGGTTTCTGAACCATCCATAATCCCCCACCGTTCCAGAACCGGAACTCTGGGAGCTAGATTCTGGTTTGCTATAATCTGTTCATTGTATGTATAACCGTTCATATAAGGACCGGCAATGGCCATGAAAACGACAAAAACAATAGCAATAAACCCAGCTGCCGCTCCCCTATTCTTCAAAAAGGACGAAATGACATCTTTCCAGTAAGACTGTGCCGGATAAACCCGGTCAATTCCTATGCTGTGGTTTTCTGCCAGCAAAAAGTCATCCGGCTTAAAATCAAGAGATACTGCTTCCTTATTATGACTGCTCATAGTCATCCTCCTTTGCCAGCCTGATCCGCGGATCAATGAGACCATATAAAATATCCACAGCAAGCATGATTCCGATATACATGGCACTATATATAAATGCCAGGGTTACGATCACATTATAATCATTGGACTGGATGGCCGTAACCAGAAGGCTTCCGATTCCCGGAATGGAGAATATCTTCTCCACTACCAGAGAACCGGTCATCAGGCTGACAACAAGAGGTGCCAGAACTGTAACAATAGGAATAAGCGCATTTCTTAACCCATGAATCAGTATGAGCCGCCAGCCGGGAAGTCCTTTGCTCTCTGCAAGCAGCATATAATCGGATCCCAGGACTTCCAGCATTTCCGTTCTGGTAAACCTGGCCACTGTTGCCACAGTAAACATGGCTAAGGATATGGTAGGAAGAACGGAGGATTTCACTGCTTCCTGCTGCTGATACAATAGAGGAAACCATTTAAAATGATAACCAAGAGTATAAGACAGCCCCAGTGCAAACACATAAGAAGGAAGACTGACACCAAGAACAGATATAACCGTTGTCATGGTATCAAAAATAGTATTATGCTTCAAAGCTGCTATGAGTCCCAATACCAGTCCCACTATAGTTCCAAGTAAAACTGCCTGCCCTCCGATTCTGATTGAAATGGGAAGTCTGGATGCTAAAAGTGTGGTAATTGATGTATTCTTCGAAATGGTATAGGATACTCCAAAGTCACCGGAAAGCATATTTTTTACATAGTTAAGGAACCGTATGAATACCGGTTTATCCAGGCCGTATTTGGCATTCAGCAGCGCTACCTGAGACTGGGTCAGTTTTTCATCATTGAACGGGGAACCCGGCATCAGCTCCAGCATAAGGAACAAAATAAGCAGGATCGCCAGCAAAGTTGCCGCTGAAATGCAGATTCTCTTTACAATATATCGTTTCACAAACGTTACCCTCCCAATTTAAGCAGCCAGAGGAATAACAGGCAAGGCCTGCAACCCCTCCGGCAGCCAGAATATAAAACCTGCAAAGTCTTATTTCTTAGTTGTATTCTTAAAATAACGGTTGATTGCGATAGAGTGGAATTCCACACCCTCAACTCCGGCCTTCTGCATCACAGCATTTCCCTTCTGGTAAACCGGGAAAATAACTGCATTGTCGCAAACAATTTTTTCTGCACCGATTAAAGCTTTCCATCTTGCTGCTGGATCAAGTGCAAGTTCCCCTTTTTTGGCAGACTGGATAATCGAATCATATTCTTCATTAGACCAGAATCCATAGTTGTTTGGGCTGTCGGTAATCCACATATCAAGATAGGTCATGGGGTCTGCATAGTCCGGTCCCCAGCGGGTAAGACCAATCTCAAATTCACCTGCCTGCATACGCTCTACACGGTTTTTCTTAGGCATCTGCTCTAAGTTAATGGTGATTCCGGGAAGTGTAGTCTGAATCTCTGACTGAAGGAACTGTGCCACATTGATGGCAGATTCCGTATCCTCAACAATCATGGTGTAGGTCAGGCTCTCCACTCCCAGTTCTTTTTTCGCTTCTTCCCAGTATTTTAAAGCTTCTGCCTTATCCGTTTTAAAGTAATTGCTGCCTGCATCCTCCCGGTAATCCTTTCCATCAGGACCAGTTGCCAGAAGAGTTGGTACTGCGAAGTATGCAGGTATAGAACCATCCTTTAAAATATTTGCACAAACCGCCTCTTTGTCAAAACAGAGTGATAAAGCCTTTCTTAAATTGAGATTCTCAAGACCTGCCACTTTGGTATTAGGTGACATATACCATAAATAACCTGCCATGATATTCTTAAATTCCGGATCTGCCTGGAACTGCTCCACCTGCTCACCGGAAAGTGTGACTAAGTCTAAATCTCCGTTCTGATATGCAAGCATTGCCTGCTGGGAATCCTTAATAACCTGATAATTGATTCCCTCAAGCTTTACCTTATCTGCATCCCAGTAATCCGGATTTTTCTCCAGCGTGATGGTAGTAGCTGCCGGTTCATAGGCTGTAATTTTAAATGGTCCGTTTGACAGCAGCGTATCGGGTGTGCTTGCATACTGGTCGCCGCACTTGGTGAAAAATTCTTCATTTACCGGATAGAAAGTTGGGAAAGCCATCAGAGATTCAAAAAACGGTACCGGAACGTCAAGCTCTACTTTCAGTGTTTTGTCATCAACCGCAGTCACTCCCAGCTCTTCCAAAGGTTTTTCTCCCGAGGAGACTGCATCCGCATTCTTTATGCCTGCGATTCCTACAATAAAAGCGTATTCACTTGCTGTTACCGGATTAACTGCCCTTCTCCACGCAAATACAAAATCCTTAGCAGTAACAGGCGTTCCATTGGACCATTTTGCGTCTCTTAAATGATAGGTAAGCGTCAGTCCATCTGCACTCTTATCCACACTCTCTGCCAGTGCCGGAACTGGATTTCCGTCTGCATCCAGCTCATAAAGACCATCCGTGGTATCCGCTATCACCTCAAATGAGGTCCCATCGGTAGCAATCTGGGGATCCATGGAAGCGACCTCCACATCAATATGTACGTTTAATGCATTTCCTTTTGCTGCTGTTGCCGCCTCTGTCTGAGCAGCAGCCTGGGTTGTGCCTGATGCTGGCGCCGCGGGCTTGGAATTTCCACAAGCGGTTAAAGACCAGACCATTAGTCCTGAAATCCCCAGTGATACCATTTTTTTCATGGCTTTCTTCATTTAACTACCTCCCAATTCTATTAAATTTAAAAAAACAAAGGCATCTGGCAGAATTATTTCCTGTTCAGACGCCTTAGTCTTAATTTTCTATAACTTTATGATATTTTCCCATATTTGTCAATAGTTTTCCAGCTTCGTTCCATATAATAAAATCAATAAGTTAATATTTCAATCACTTACTTTATATAATTAGGTTATCTCCTAAATAGAACAATAATACCGGCACTTTTTCTATATAAATATGCTGGTACAAATAAAATAAGACGCAGAATCTTATCAATTCAACGTCTTGCTTTCATTCCCTTACGTTTCCAGTCCGAAACGTTCTTCCAACATGTTTCTTAGAATATCCACGATACCACCCGCATCAACTCCGGTCTCATCAACGGTAATATCCGCATATTTTTCATAATAAGGAATCCGTTCCTCATACAGATCCTTTAATGTCATTCCATCTTTCAGCACAACCCCCCGGTCAGTTAAATTCCCCAGCCGTTCCTCTACTGCTTCATAGCTGAGTTTTAAGTAAACCACTGTACTGATCTTCTTTAAATGCTCCATGGCTTCCTTTCCGTAGATGACGCTTCCGCCCGGAGCAATGACGCTGTTGTGGACGGAAAGTTCTGCATTCACCCGGTTCTCCACATCAAGAAAACCTTCCAGTCCTTCCTCGGCAATAATCTCTTTTAACAGCCTTCCTTCCTGCTCCTGAATCACGATATCCACGTCAACAAAGGAATAACCAAGACGCTTTGCCAAAAGAACGCCTACCGTGCTCTTCCCTGATGCCGGCATCCCGATTAAGGTAATGTTATCAAGATTCTGGTTCCTTCTCATTTCCTTTTCCTCCTGTCCTTTGACTTCTTCTCCGGCTTTCTGACCGAATAACCAAAGCTGCCCACCTTTTTTCCCAGTTCAAAATATTCACCATGGGAATAGGTAATCAGCTTAGACTGATTTAAATGAAATTTATTCTGCTCATCCATATACCGGCTGTCTACCGTCACGCCAACTACCTCAGCCAGAAACAGATCATGACTTCCAAGCGGTTTAATCTCCGTAACCTTGCAGGAGAGAATCACGGGACTTTCTGCTATTCCGGGAGCGCCGATATTGGTTAAGGAACAGGGAGTCAATTTCATATCAGCAAATTTATCCACGTCTCTTCCTGATTTCACGCCGCAGTAATCCGCTGCACGCACCAGATCTGCCGTCACCAGATTTAGTGCAAACTCACCCGTTTCCTTTATAATATCGTAGGAATAGCGCTCACGCCTGATTGAAACTGACAGCATGGCAGGAGAAGAACAGATCGTCCCGGCCCAGGCTATTGTAATAATATTGGGCTTTTCTCCCTGACGCATACAGCTCACCATTACTGCAGGCACGGGATAAAGCATATTTCCAGGCTTCCAGTCTGTCTTACCGGATGTCTTTGCCTGTCCGGATTCTCTGTTAATCTTATCTTTCATGAATCCTGCCTCCCATTATTCCTGCACTGCCAGCATAATTCCGGGAATCAGCTGTTTTTTTCTGGATACAACACCCGGGAGACTTACCAGATGGTCTTTTCCGTTTTCCTGTGCATCTTCTGCCCGGAACGCTGTTGTAATCATCTGTTTTGCACCCTGTCCCTCACAGAGAAGTTCTGTAGATTCCGTGAGAATATTGGTCAGCATGAAAAACATCATGTCTACCCCATGCTCCTCTCTCGCCTTTTTCATATAGGGAAGCATTCTCTCTTTTAATTCATCCAGCTCTTTGGAGTTTAAGGAACTGATCTGTCCCACTCCAAAATTCACCTTTCCAAATGTAAACTTCTTAAAGTCCTGATAGAATATCTCTCCGTCTGTCTTTCCTTTTAAGTTGCTTCCTGCCGCAAACATGGATGAAGCATACTTTTCCACCTGGATTCCGGCAATCTCGGCAAGGCTCAGAGCAGCTTTCTTATCCGCTTCTGTGCAGGTGGGAGAACGAAACAGCAGAGTATCGGAAATGATCGCGCTGCATAATAAACCGGCAATTTTTGGTTCAATCTCTGTATGATTTTCCTGATACATCTGGTATATAATCGTTGCCGTGCACCCAACCGGCTGGTTGCGGAAGAAGACAGGAGCTATGGTTTCCACAGTTCCCAGTCTGTGATGGTCAATAATCTCCAGAACCTCAGCACTTTCCATTCCCTCAACAGCCTGGGACCGTTCGTTATGGTCAACCAGTATCAGACGTTTCCCTTTTGCACCAAGGAGGTTCCGGCGGGAAATCATTCCTTTATACTTTCCATTCTTATCAAGTACAGGAAAATCGCGGTGGCGCTTGCTTGCCATCACATCCTTTATGTCTTCAATGTAATCTTCCACTTCAAAGGTAATCAGTCCGTCTGTCTTCATAAAATAACTGATGGGAATACTCTGATTTACAAGACGGGCAGCGGTATAAGTATCATAAGGAGTTGTCATGACTGCACAGCCGCGTTCCTGTGCCAGTTTCTTTATCGTCATGGATACTGCTGCCCCTTCACACACAATAATACAGGCAGCCTCCATCTCAATGGCACAAAGCTGGGATTCGTAACGGTTTCCCAAAATAACCAGATCACCTTTGGCAATATAGTATTCCATCATGTCGGGATTGGCAGCGGCAATTAATACCTTACCATTATTAAAATAATCCCCTGTATCGCCGACTACCATGTTTCCTTCCAGAGTCTCCACAATATTTGCATACTGAGTATTGGCTTTGGAAAGAATGCTGCTGTCATATACGTTCATATAGGATTTGGCAATATCACCTACCGTAATAAGACCCTCTAACATTCCGTCATCAGTCACGGCAGGAATGGTCACAACATTGGCCTCCTGCATTATATTCCACGCATTTTTCAAGGAAAGGTTTTTCTTTACTCCACGGGTCTCCCTTATCTCAATATCCAGCACCTGAGTCTTCACATTCTCAATCAGTTCCGGAGGTTCCACCCCAAAATAATTAAGTACAAACTGGGTTTCTTCATTTACCTGCCCAGCTCTGCCCGGCTGATAATCTTCTTTCGTCAGCAGCCTTTTTAAATTGGCATAACAGACAGCTGAACAGATCGAATCTGTATCCGGATTTTTATGTCCAATCACAATTGTTTTTCTGTTTCTACGGTTCTCTTCCATGCCTTCCTCCTTTATTTCATAATCTGTTTACACAGCGTTCATATTGTGTTCACATGTATTTTTTATACTAATTGTATAGAAATCAAACAAACAAAAACGCTTAAATAGTCAAATTGCACATAGATTTTTCATAATTGCCCCGACTGCCTGGCAGCCGGGGTCTCCTCATTTTACAAGGATTCATCCTTTGTGAAGTATTCCCATTATATCATAATTTAGTAAATTGTAAATAAGCGTTGGCAGCTGCTAACGTGCTCTTAGTGAGAATATTTCCGTCCAGAGCAAATGATGAAAATCAAACGTATGTCCATTAGATGGAGTATTATGGGAATTCTGATAGTAATACTGATGCCTTTATGCTACAATTATGGTTATATAATCTAAATCTGCAGGCAGGTGAAATAAGTTGAAAATTGTCATTGAGGAATCACGCGATGGGGAAGAAGACCAAATAATTATTAAATGCCGGGAGATGACTGACGAGTTGATTCAATTACTGGCTATGATTAAATTACATGATGCACTTATTGCTTACGATGGAAATAATATTCACCGTCTTCAGCCGAAAGAGATCTATTACATCGAAGTTGTTGATAATAAAACTTTCCTATATTGTAAAGATAAGGTGCTTGAATCAAAACAAAAATTATATGAATTAGAAAGCTTTCTTTCAAAAAGTGACTTTCTGCGGGTATCAAAATCGGTACTACTTAATTTAAGCAAAATTAAAACGCTGAGTCCCGCGCTAAGCGGACGCTTTGAAGCGACTCTTGCCAATAACGAAAAAATTATTATTTCTCGTCAGTATGTAAGCGATTTAAAAAAAATACTGGGAATATAGGAGGCGTCAGCATGAATGCAGAAAATTTGTTAAAAACAATGTTTCGTTCCTTTTTCATAATAGTAACAGGGATTATTGCTTCTATGTACGTATTTTGCCTGATATTTTATCCGGATGCCAGCTTTTCCCTGCATGACATTGGTGGAATACTAGTGATGGCTTTTGTCAGTGATCTTCCATATCTTCTTTTTTACTCGGGTAAGGAACTCAGCAAAAAGCAGATGTACATTCGTAAATCAATACACCTGCCAGTACTTTTATCCGTAGTTTTGTATTTTGCCTGCATTTGGGACTGGATCAGTCTTAACCACACCAAAGAGGTTCTGACATTCGTTTTGCTTTTTCTATTTGTATACATTATGGTTTTTTTTACTTGCAAATATCAAGATCAAAAATTGGCAGACAAGTTAAATCACCGACTTAGAGAGCGTTACCGCTCACAATAGAATATATCTATAAAGATGGCAGGCTATTAACAGCTTACCATCTTTTTTTTACATCTTACCTCGCCGTAATCGCAGCATACTTTTTAACCTATTGCCTGCATTGTATTGTTCTGTTACAGTGATAACCGAAAGAGGTGATTAAAAATGGATAAAATTATTGAAGTATCAAATTTACAAAAAAGTTATTCGAATCTATCTGCCGTAAAAAATATTAATTTTTACGTTGAACGTGGGAAACTTTTTTCATTTCTCGGTACGAATGGTGCAGGTAAATCAACCACAATCGATATCTTATGCACATTAATGAGTTATAACAGCGGCGAAGTTACCATAGATGGGCTAGATCTTTGCCGTGACAGACAATCTATAAGAAATATAATTGGTGTCGTCTTCCAGGACAGTGTGCTGGACCCGCTGCTTACTGTGCGGGAAAACCTCATCATTAGAGCAGAATTCTATCAATCGGACAGAGCCATGATTCAAAAAGCTGTCTACGAGGCTGCTCAGGCAACCGAATTATGTGAATTTATTGATCGCCCCTATGGTAAGCTTTCAGGAGGACAGCGGCGCAGAGCGGACATTGCGCGGGCATTGATTAACACACCTAAAATACTTTTCCTTGATGAACCCACAACCGGCCTGGATCCGCAAACGCGAAAAAGCATCTGGAATGCAATTAAACTGCTTCAGAAAAAAACCGGAATGACAGTTTTTCTTACAACCCACTATATGGAAGAAGCTGCTGAATCGGACTATGTAATTGTACTGGACCACGGAGAAATCGCAGCAAAGGGTACACCAGTTGAATTAAAAACAAAGTATGCCACCGATCGCTTAAGGCTGTCTGTATCAGATGAATGCGCCTTACGTCAGATCCTGCTGGATTTTAAGCTTGACTTTACCATATCAGCAGGTGAGTTTGTAATAAATCTGACTGATACAATGAAAGCTTTGCCTGTATTGGAAAAATGCAAATCCTGCATCAGCAGTTTTCAGGTTTTACAAGGTACTATGGATGATGCTTTTATTGGTATTATGGGGAGGGAATTAAAGAAATGAATATATTAATAAAACGGAACTTAAAAGTCTTTTTTCGTGATAGAAGCGCAGTATTATTCTCCCTGCTTGCGATTTTAATCATTATCGCATTATACGCAGTGTTTTTAGGCGATGTATGGCTGGATAACTCCATGCAGGATATAAAAGGCACGAATTATTTAATGAATACCTGGCTTGCAGCAGGGCTTCTTGCAGTAGCGTCCATCACAACAACTATGGGGGCATTTGGCATTATGATTGACGATAAAGTCCGTAAGATCAACAAGGATTTTTACTCTGCACCAATTAAAAGCAGCCAGATCACAATGGGATATATTGGCAGTGCATTTTTAATAGGTGTAATAATATCAATCATTACGGTTTTTGTGTCGGAAATTTATATTGTATTCCGTGGGGGAGGGTGGATGACGCCTATTGTGCTCTTAAAAGTCATATTACTGGTAATTTTCACAACCGCAACAAATACTTCTATGGTCTGCTTTATTGTTTCCTTTTTTAAAAGCCACAGCGCATTCAGCACTGCCAGTACAATAATAGGTACTTTAATTGGATTTTTAACAGGCATTTATCTCCCCATAGGAGCCCTGCCTAAATCCGTACAAATTGTCATAAAATTGTTTCCTGTATCCCACGCCGCTTCGCTCTTACGCCAGGTACTTATGGAGGATGCCATGAAGGCTTCATTTTCAGATATACCAGCAAGTTATTTGAATGAATTTAAAGAGTATATGGGAGTTACCTTCCGCTTTGGTGACTCTGTTATCTCATGGTGGCTCAGTGTATTCATTCTGGTATGCACAGCCGCTTTATTTTATGGTCTGTCTCTATTAAATTTATCAAAAAGAAGCCAATAATGGTATCAAAATACTTTTACCTTAAAAGACCTCATTTCCAGATTTTGGGAAACGAGGTCTTTTATTGACATATTCAATTTCACATTATAAATATATGAATAATCATCAGTCAAGAATCAGTCTTGCCGCCCCGTAGATACCGGCATCATTCCCCAGTGTTGCAAGAACAATTTTACTCTTGCTTTTTGATATAGGAGTAAAAGCATCATAATGGCGGAAGATCTCATCAATGAGAAATTGTCCTGCCTTTGATACTCCACCGCCTATAACAAATACTTCCGGGTCTATGACCATGGAAATCTGAGCCAGAGTAAGACCGAGATAATGACCAACTGTATCCATAACAGACTTTGCCAGTTCATCTCCAGCCTTTGCTGCATCCAGCACTTCCTTTGCAGTTACTTCATCTCCGAAGTCCCGTAAAACAGAAGGAATGTCCGTAGAAGCCATTTTCCGCCTTGCTTCTCTTGCAATTCCAGTGGCGCTTGCAATCTGCTCCACGCAGCCTACACCGCCGCAGTTACAATGCTCCGTCTCTTCATCCCGGATATGGATATGACCAATTTCCCCTGCCAGTCCATGTTTGCCGGAAATGATCTTCTGTCCGAGGATTACGCCTCCGCCCACGCCTGTGCCCAGAGTGACCATTACAATGTCTTCGAAGCCTTTTCCTCCGCCCTGCCACATCTCGCCCAGAGCTGCTACATTGGCATCATTTCCGCAGAGCACCGGAATTCCGTCCAGCCTGCTGCTCAGTTCTCTTCCCGGATATAAATCACGCCAGCCTAAATTAACGCAGACCTCCACATATCCGTCAGGCATAACCGGGCCTGGAACTCCCATTCCTATGCCTTTGATCTCATCAAGAGAGATATTACGCTTCTTAAGTGTCTCCAGAATGGAAGCAGATACATCATCCAGAATGTATCTTCCGTTCTCTTCCGTTCTGCTTCCAACCTCCCACTTATGAAGAAGTTCCCCTGTTGTTTCAAATATTCCGATCTTAACAGATGTTCCTCCCACATCTATGCCAACACACTTTTTTCCCATGTCCAGATACGCTCCTTTATGCTTTTGTATCACAGCCGAAGTATAATTATAAGGATTTTGCCACTTCCGCTACATGCTCAGGCGTAAATCCAAAATGGTCAAATAACAGATTTGCCGGTCCGCTGGCTCCAAACCCGGTCATGGTCACATAAGCGCCGTCAAGGCCTACATATTTACCCCAGCCAAAATCGCTTAACGCTTCCACTGCCACACGTTTTCTTACTGCCTTTGGAAGTACGGATTCCTTATACGCTTCGCTCTGTTCCTCAAATAAATCCATACATGGCATGGAAACTACGCGGACTTTTCTGTCAGAAAGAAGAGCTTTTGCCTTTACGGACAGTTCCACTTCCGATCCGCTTGCAATGAGAATCAGATCCGGTGTTCCTTCACAGTCGTCAATTATATAGCCTCCCTTTAATGCCTCTTTGCTGCTTCCAGGCATAGGAGTCAGATTCTGTCTTGTAAGAACCAGAGCAGTCGGTGTCTTTTTGGAGGTCAGTGCAGAGTACCATGCTGCTTCTGTCTCTGTCTCATCACAGGGACGGAATACATGGAAATTCGGCAATGCCCGTAACATGGCAAGCTGCTCGATTGGCTCATGTGTCGGTCCGTCTTCGCCAACACCAATACTGTCGTGAGTAAATACAAAGGATAACGGCACTCCCATCAAAGCGGAAAGACGTGCCATTGGCTTGGTATAATCACTGAAAACAAAGAAAGTAGACACATAGGTACGAAGTCCGCCGTGAAGCATCATACCGTTTCCAATCGCTGTCATTCCAAGTTCCCGGACTCCAAAATGCATGTTTCTGCCGCCTGGGTTTTCCTTGCTGTAATCTCCCATATCCGACATATTAGTCTTATTAGATGGTGCTAAATCTGCAGAACCGCCGATTAAGTTTGGCATATATGTCTTAATTCTGTTTAAAATCTGTCCGGATAAATTTCTGGTAGCATCTGCTTTTTCAGGTTTTTTCCAGAAATCAGCGCATGCCTCAATGGATTTTTCTCCTGCATCCGGATCGTGATAAGCATTCCACAGTTCTTCCATGTCAGGATACTCCTGGCAGTAAGCAGCGAACATCACATTCCATGCCGCCTCTGTTTCAGCCTTTTCCTCAGCAAGCTTTCTATAATGGCTGTAAACTTCCTCCGGAACATAGAACGGCTCCATAGAAGGCCAGCCCAGGTTTTCTTTTAATGCAGTGATATTGTCTGCACCCAGAGGCTCTCCGTGAGCACTTGCTTTTCCCTGCTTTGCAGGACAGCCATACCCAATCTGGGTCTTTATGGTGATGAAGGACGGATGTTCGGTATCAGCCTTTGCATCCTCGATTGCACGGCCGATAGCCTCTAAATCGTTTCCATCTTCAACCGTAATAGTCTGAAAACCAAATGCTTCCATACGCTTCTGTACATTCTCTCTAAATGCGATATCTGTACTTCCCTCAATGGAAATTTTATTGGAATCATAAAAAACAATTAATTTTCCCAGACCGAGAGTTCCTGCAAGAGAAAATACTTCGGAGGAAATTCCTTCCATCATGCAGCCGTCTCCGCCCATAACATAGGTGTAATGATCAACCACAGGATAATTGTCCTTGTTAAATACCGCAGCAAGATGGCTCTCGGCAATTGCCATACCGACTGCCATACCCATACCAGCACCAAGAGGGCCTGTGGTTGCTTCAACACCAACCGTATGGCCATATTCCGGATGTCCCGGAGTTTTAGAACCGAGCTGGCGGAAATTCATCACATCCTCTTTGGATAAATTACCGTATCCGAACAGATGGAGCAGAGAATACAAAAGCATGGATCCATGACCTCCGGATAAAACAAAGCGGTCTCTGTTGGCCCATGTTGGGTCTGCCGGATTATGGTTCATGTGATTTGCCCATAATTCATATGCAGCAGAGGCACAGCCTAATGGAAGTCCCGGATGTCCGGAGTTGGCTTTCTGGATTGCATCGGCAGAAAGGATGCGGATTGCATTAATTGACATAGTATCGATGTTGCTCATTGGTATTGTCCTCCTATTTGTAATCTTATTTCTTTCATGTTTTGGGGTCCTGTCACGATCAGAGTATTGGGAAATCTGCCGTTTCGGATTTTCGATATGGGAAAATCAAATGTACCGGAAAACTTAAGCCTTCCTGACATATTATAGACTCTGCAAGAGTCTTCATTATACAAAATTACCAGGTTTCCGTCAATATCGGCATGCGTATACTGATATTGGAAACCACTGGTAAATACCGGATTCCCATTGGATTTATATACATTAAGCTTATAAGGATTTTCCCCTTCAGGGTTGTCCAGAATCATTCCCACATACTTGTCCGAATAAAATACACTTTTAATCTCCGCCTCTACAGGCACCTGCTTAATCAGTTCCGGAGAAAGCGCATTCTTTGTGGAATAAAATGAAATACCGTTATCTGCAAATGCGCAGGAATATGTATCATCAAGAAATCTGACCTGTGCTACAAGTGTTGACTCATAAGGTTCATCAAATCCCCCCACAAGCCGGTCCGGTACGCTTTTCCCAATTTCTGCAAAGTTATGAAAAGCAACCCTTCCATTCATGGTTCCATTCTTTAAAAATGCATAGGACCCGATCAGCTGTGTTCCATCAGGAGATAAACTGATATCTACCGGATAACCGGAATCGCCTCCTAAAAGAGCCTTGATCTTCACATCCAGAGAGCTTCCATCCCGCTTATAAAAATAAACATAATTGGAGGTAGTGTCTTCTAAGATTGCCGCCACCACACCGTGAGCAGATACAGAAGCCTTTATAATGGGCAGCACTGTATTAGCCACTCCGGTATTTCCTGTCTTATCAAAGATATAGATGGAATTACCCTGCTGGTCCGCAATAACCGCGTAGGGACCGTTTACACTGGCAACCGGTGATTTCATCTCATAGCTTTGTATCCATATCTCTTTTCCCTCAGCATCTATATACGAAGCCCCATCTTTGCTGTATTTCAGCACGTTGCTGCCGAAATTTAAATATCCTACATAGCTTCCCTCATTCAGCGACTTTTCCCAGATGACACTGTATCCAGTATACTGACAGTATTTAAAATATGTATACAGACTGACTGCCGCTGCAGACAGGATAAAAAACACCACCAGAAAAATCTTTAATTTTTTCTTTTTCACCTTGGTGCGGGCTCTTTTTATGATTTCATTACTGTCCTCGTCCTTTTGCGGTGAAGCCGGGACAATCTGACGCCGCAGCTGGTCTTTCTTTATCTCTCTGTTCATAGAGTTCATATCGCTCATGCAGTTTCTCCTAAAAATGCCCATATATAATAGTAGTATACATCAAATCAGAGAGAAACGCATTAAGTTTTTCTATGGAAGACGCAATTTCTGACCCGCAACTATCTTATTTTCGTCCTCCAGCCCATTCAGCTCACATATTTCCTTTAATTTATTGACATTTTTGTATTCGGCAATGCAGATTCCATACAGCGTTTCCCCTTCTACCACTGTATGCGTCCGCTGGCCTTCGGCTGCTGCAGCCTCCGTCGCAGGAGAAGTCTCAGTCTTGGCTGCCTGTGTCACTGTTTCTTCTGTAATCTTTTGGGCTGCGGCCGCAGTTTCTTTCACTGCAGCTGTCTCTCCGGCTGATTCCCCAGCCTGGGCCGCAGTCTGCGCCTGCGAAGTTTCCGGCATGGTTTCGGACATCGTCTCCTTATTGACTGCAGAAGTTGGATAAACCTCTCCATCTGCTTCTTCTAATATAACTCCGGATTCCTTTTTTCCGTCTTTTTGCTGAGCCTTATCACCCAGCAGGAGTTTTTCTGCTTTGGCAGGAATTGCAGATACCACCACGCTCTCCATACTGTCCATCTGTTCATAGTTGTTAAACATAACAATTCCGCCAGCTAATATGACGACTGACATGGCCATGCACATGCCCCGGAGAAG
Source organism: Lacrimispora sp. 38-1 (assembly GCF_049890855.1). Taxonomy (NCBI): domain Bacteria; kingdom Bacillati; phylum Bacillota; class Clostridia; order Lachnospirales; family Lachnospiraceae; genus Lacrimispora; species Lacrimispora sp. 38-1. The sequence continues at coordinate 92,565 of NZ_JBANEW010000032.1, forward strand.
TCCGACAGTCTGATGCCTGTCCGCTGCTTCTTCCTTATTCTCGCCCATTCGCTTGCGGAATTCTTCAATTACCTTATCATTTGTATCGGTTTCGATACGTTTTACATCCTTTCGCAGTACCATATAGTCCTGCATCATCTGATTGCGTTCATAATAGATACTGTACCCCTGAAGCTTGTAAAAGCCATCCTCTGAGGTTACATAAACTGTTTCATCTCCTTCTGTTCCACAGCTTAGATACATTAGTTTGTTGGGACCTCCAAAATACTGCATATGCTGCTTCCAGTAATTTAGAGGACTTAAATCATCTCCCGGACTTCCACATAGAAACCAGCCCTGTATGGACCGTTTGGGAAAAAGCTGTTCCATATTTTGGGATGCTCTTTTCCATGACAGCTCTGTAAAAGACACCTTCCGGCCTTCCTCCGTCACATCCTCCATCTCAAGCGCTCCGTCAATGAAGATATATGGAGTACCGTCATTCAATTCCATACTGCCTAACAGAAGTCCGACCCGCAGTCTTTGTCCGCTTACAGGGTACAGACGCTTTAAATATGTGTTAACATAATCCTCTACATATAATTTTACGATTTCATCCCTTTCCCCAATCTGTCTGATATTTTTCGGCAGCTTTGGGAAAGGATTGTATAATTCACCCATTGGATCACCCCGCTATTCTATTTAATCCAATGAATCATAGCATATGGTATTTGAAAAACGTGTCAAAGAAAGTACGTATTTTCCCATAACTTTTCGACAATACAGATGCTGCTGCTAATGCAGTCTGCCATGCGCATGACAACAGAAAGCCGGATACTCTGAAGCATAAGCGGATCGTAATTTCCACAGCTTCCCACAATACCTGTGATGAATATATCCCCAACAGCCCGAAGCTCCTTGCTCACTCCAAGGCCGGGTTTTAACGCTCCTTTTCCAAGGGTAACAAAACCAATATGCTCTATATTTCCAACCGAAGCATCCACTGCCACCACCACATGATTGGGGTATCGCAGTTTTAAAATAGTCTGATAGGTTTCTAAATTCATGGCATGAACCGGACGCTCTAATGTACCCAGTATCTCCAGATGTTCCAGTCCCATTTCATTTAGCTTATAACCAATTAAGGGCCCAAGGCTGTCTCCCGTGGAACGGTCGGTGCCAATACATAAAAACAGCACACCTGCCGATTTCCCATTCTCCTGCTCCGAGCATATCATGTTGTAAAGTCTGGACGCAAACTCCTCTGCTTCAAAGGTCTGCCTGGTGTCGTAATAAAAAACATCCCGATTTCCCCGGATCGCAATTCTTTCCCATAATTTCATAATATACTGCCCTGCTGTCCTTATTTTTCTCTGTTCTATTATAAGCCGGGTTTCCTGGAATTATTCACCCCATTCCTTTAGAAAAATGCAAAAAAAGTACAGGCCTGCCATTTGCCCCGGCAGGTTCCTGTACCTTCATTTAGTCTTTTATGCTATTATAAATTTCCTTGGCCTCACTGATGGTTGAAGCCCTTCCCATTCGTATGATATCAGCCAGTTGGTCAAGCTTTTCCGGGATCATAAATTCAGATCCGATATAAGAAGCATAATTATCATTGATAAACAGCGTCTGTTCCTTAACCCGTATCTGCGCTTCCTTCCAGTTTATAACCGCGTCTTCATGCTCTTTCTCAAGCTGTGAAATCTTCTCTCTCTTGCTGCTGGCGATCTCATCGGAAATAATGGTACTTGTCACCTTATCAAATGTATTTAACGCATCCTGCTTCTTGTCTGCAATATCCGCAAGATCCTGTTCTGTCTTAGCAATCTCGTCATCGAACCGCTCCAGATTATAGACGGTCTCATTCCGGTCCTTTTTTATGGAACGTACAATGGAACGAAGCTTTCTCCGATTAGACTTTATAGAATTTTTAATCGCTCTTCCTTTTTTTAACGCCTCCGGATGTCTGACCCGTGTCCGGTTATTAATCAGTATATAAATTCCTCCAAAAAGCAAAATGGAGACAAAATAGATACCTGCCAGATAAAATGCTTTTCTTTCAGGTATCAGAAAATAGATACCACAGGGAATGGCAAGAAAGAAAATGAACGCAGTAAAAAGAAGTATGATAAATTCAGAAAATCCCCTGGTAAAAAACAGTGCATAATACCACGTGCTTCTACAGTAAGAAGGGACATGATCCCGTTTAAAAACAGATTTTAACTCAGCAAACAGCTCCCTGTTTTTGTCCTTAAGCTCCTGAGTCTCTTCTTCAATCCGTTCCTTTACTCCCTGGGTTTTCGCTTTCTCCCGCTTGTTCCTTAAGCGCTTTAAATGGTCCTGTTCCTTAGCGATCTCCCCGTCATAGGTATCGTTAATCTCCTGAATCCTCTTTTTCACCGTAAGGCTGATGGCATCGGTCACAGCCTTTCTCTCTGCTTCCAGTTCTCTTAAAAGACTCTTTTCTTCCAGACGGTATTTCTCCAGCAAACTCCTGCTTACCGATAGTTCCTGAACGGCTCTGCATGCCTCTCCAAGAAATCCAACCTGATCTTCTATAGGCTGTGCCATCTTTTGTCTTCCTCCTTCGGTTTTTCCTCTCACAATTTTATCATAGGTTGATTGGTTTTACAATGTCCTGTATTTCATCCTTGCCATATTCCTGCACATAATGCTATAATCGTTTCAGAAAAATACTGCCGTTTAACCGAAATTTGTCAGATAGAAGGGAAAATCATTATGTTTCGTATGTGGGCAAAATTAATTAACAACACCCGGATCGTTAAGGATACAGTCATCTGCATCTCCGATTACAGTCTGTCCAGGACTTCCATGGTCTTTCAGTCACTGGAGGAGATCTGTTATCAGTTTGATCTTGGAAAGCCCATATGGCTTGATTCTACCGTTAAGGAATTTAAAATTCATTCAAAAGCACGATTTACTCAGGATAACTTTATGGAACCCATCGATTTTGATTTTCTGGAGATACAGATTATAGAAGAATAATACTTACTGGTATTAAAAAAGTCCTCCACTTACATGGCAGGACTTTTTTATATTCTAAAGCATATTATAATCTCTTTAAAAGCGCTTCTCTCTCCTTCTCAAACCCGGGTTTTCCAAGCAGAGCAAACATATTCTTTTTATAGCTTTCCACCCCCGGCTGGTTGAATGGATTCACTCCCAGAATATAGCCGCTTACACCACAGGCATATTCAAAGAAGTAAAACAGCTGTCCCAGGCTGAATTCGTCCTGACCCGGAATGTTAACCATCAGATTCGGGACATCTCCGTCACTGTGCGCCAGAATCGTTCCATTCATCGCGCTCTTGTTTACGAAGTCCACGCTCTTTCCCGCCAGATAATTCATTCCGTCTGTATCAACCTCTTCTTCCTTTAAAAGGATCTCTGCCGGAGATTCTTCTACGTTTAATACAGTTTCAAACATAATTCGGGACCCATCCTGAATAAACTGTCCCATAGAGTGCAGATCTGTGGTCAAATCCACTGCTGCCGGAAAAATACCTCTCTGATCCTTTCCTTCGCTTTCTCCAAACAGCTGTTTCCACCACTCGGAAACATAATGTAGGCTTGGCTCATAATTAGCCACGATCTCGACAGCTTTTCCTTTTCTTAAGAGGATGTTGCGGACCGCCGCATAGCGGAGAGCACCGTTTGACTCATAAGGAGCGTTTACCGCCTCCTCTCTGGCTGCTGCCGCGCCTTCCATCAATTTATCAATATCAGCACCTGATACCGCAATCGGAAGAAGGCCGACTGCCGTAAGCACTGAGAAACGTCCTCCCACATCATCCGGAACTACAAACGTCTGATAACCTTCCTGGTCCGCTAAATTCTTTAACGCACCCTTCGCCTTATCCGTGGTGGCATAAATCCTTTTATTTGCCTCTTCACGTCCATACTTTTCGATCAGCAGATCCTTAAATACACGGAATGCAATTGCAGGCTCTGTGGTCGTACCGGATTTGGATATAATATTAACGGAGAAATCTTTTCCTTCCAGCACGTCCTTTAAATCCTGTATATACTTGCTGCTGATGCTGTTGCCGACGAAATAAATCTCCGGAGTTTTACGCTTTCCTTTTGGTAATACGTTATAAAAGCTGTGGGATAAAAATTCGATCGCTGCTCTTGCACCAAGATAAGAGCCGCCGATCCCGACAACAAGCAGTACATCAGAATCACTCTGAATTTTTTCTGCTGCCGCCTTTATTTCCTGGAATTCTTTTTTATCATAATTGACCGGTAGATCAATCCACCCCAAGAAATCGTTACCTGCACCAGTTTTGTTCATCAGCACTTCCTTCGCACACAGTACTGTGGCTTTCATGTTATCCATCTCTTCTGCTGATACAAATCCTGCTGCCCTGGAATCATCAAAAACTATATTTCCCATTGCTAATATTCTCCTTTTCCTATTATGTCAGGTTCCTGTATGCCTGTTTAGGAAAATTATATCATAGAACTCATCGAAATGCGACTTTATTTTCTTCTGCCCTCCGAACGTTCATGTTAAATACTCCTGCAGAATTTCGCCGATCAGCTTTAATTCATCCGGGTTTAAATCCTTAAGCCAGTCCTCTCCCTGCCTGTTTCCCCTCTCTTTTTCCCTGCTTGCTGCAATCTGCTCCAGACTCTTTTTTAAATAGTCCACATCACGGACGGAACCTTTTGCTTCCGATGCTTCCATGGATTCTCCTCTCATTGGCACATGCTCCATTTCATCAGAATATTCCTCCGCCTGCTTTTGTGGACGGTTGCGCACCCTCTGTCTGGTGCTCCTTCTGTCGGCCTTTCTGTCTGGCTCAGCTTCCAGTTCTGCTGTACCTCTTGACTGTGCTCCGTAAATTGAACGGATATTTTCACGGGGTTCCAGCCGCGGTCCCGACATGGAGGCTGATTCCTCCCGCTCCTGATCCAGCCGGTAGATCAGTGTATTCTCCAGATAATTGTCCAGCGCTGCAAACAGCTGCTGACGCTTTTCTGTAATTCCGGCACCATGGTCCACCAGTATGGTAAACAGTCCTGCCATAATTCCAACGGAGCCATACAGTACAATATAGTAAGGATCTGTACGGTACCAGTAAGAACCAAACGCGGCTGCACCTCCCGCTAAAAAGCACCACAGTGTCATCTGATTGGAAAACATGTTCCAGCCATGAAGTGTTATACCCATATGTTTAAAATCATACATCTGTCTTTCCAAATAAGGCTTGACCCTGGGAATTCCCTGGTTCACCTGATAAGTTGATTCGGTCTTCTGTTTAAATGCACGAAGATTCCTGTTTTTGGTAAGTGTCAGATTATCTGATTCCTTAATCAGTCTTTTGTAGAGGTTACGTGTCAGCCATCTGGTAATAATGCCAATGCCGCAGAAAACTGCCAGCACGTATAACGCTTTGCCTGTCTGTAAAAATTCCAGCATAATAATAGCTCCCCTTTCTTCCCGGCATCTCCGGGTGATAGGTTTATTATAAACACCCCGACTGCCTTTGGGAAGATGAGAGAGCCTAGAATCGTTCGTCAAATCCTGTCAGGATTCGATTCTTAAGTTAATCTGAATATTTTTCCGTCATAGCTAAAATAAGGTTCACGGAAGCTTTTACTGCCTTTTGTTCAAACTCGCTGTAGTCCATATTTGCGCTGTCATCCGCCTTATCTGAGATTGCTCTGATAATGAGAAATGGTATATGGTTTAAGTAGGCTGTCTGTGCAATAGCAGCCCCCTCCATCTCCGTACAAAATCCCTGAAATGTATCAGAGATCCAGGTCTTTTTAACCCTGTCAGAAACAAACTGGTCCCCTGAAACCACTCTTCCTTTAAAAATTCCAACTTCAGGATTCACCTCTTTGCAGCAATTCTCAGCCAGAATGCAGAGTTTTTCATCCGCATGAAATGAAAATTCCTTCATCTGGGGAATCTGTCCTGCGGGGTAACCAAAACCGGTGGCATCCATATCATGATGCACTACATCTGTGGAAAGCACCACATCTCCGATATTGATCTCATTCTTTAAAGAACCGGCAATTCCGGTATTAATCACAGCGCTCACATGGTAATGATCTGCCAGAATCTGTGTGCAGATGGCAGCATTGACCTTTCCTATGCCACACCGGACTACAACCGCTTCCATCCCTTTTAATGTTCCTTTATAAAAATCCATTGCCGCTATGGTTTCAACCGTTACGTCCTTCATGGATTCTTTTATTTCTGCCACTTCCACATCCATTGCTCCGATAATTCCTAACATAGCAGTCCTCCTTTATGTTTTATCCATTGTTTCATCGGCTACCGTATCATTATAACGGAAAACGGAGCAATTGTGTTAATAATTTCAATATTTTCCGGACGTATGATCATAAACAGCAGACTGTTTTAATTCCGGTTCCACATTCTTTACAGTGAATGATTCTATGCCTTTGCTGACAGATACATCAGAAAGTTTAAATTTTGAAATCTGTTCTCTTAAAATCTGTGCCTGTGCAGCAAGTTCTTCACTGGAAGCAGAGCTTTCCTCTGCAGTTGCAGCATTGGTCTGTACGACTGCGGAAACCTGGGAAAGTCCCTGGTTAATCTCTACAATGGTGTTTGCCTGATCCTGAGTATCGGATTCAATCTGTTTAATGGCTTTTTCAACCATTGCCGATTTTTCCGCAACATCATCTAAAAGTTTCAGGCTTTCATTGGCCATCCGCTCGCCTTCTGCTACCTTATCAGTAGATTTCTGTACCAGGTCTGCCGTCTGTTTGGCCGCTTCTGCTGATTTCGCTGCCAGATTTCTTACTTCATCCGCTACAACAGCAAATCCCTTGCCTGCCTCTCCGGCTCTTGCTGCTTCTACTGCCGCATTTAATGCCAGGATGTTTGTCTGGAAAGCGATGTCTTCCACTATCTTTGTTACCTTGGATATTTCTTCAGAAGAATGGCTGATTTCTCTCATTGCTTCATTCAGCTGCTTCATTCTGTTGTTGCTCTCTCCCACTCCCTGACCTGCCTGGAAAACAGATTCCGTTGCGTTGCGCACTGATACTGTATTTTTTTCCGCTTTTTCTGTTACACTGTGAATGGAAGCTGTAAGCTCTTCTATGGTTGCCGCCTGCTCTGTTGCCCCTGATGCAAGTGCCTGGGAAGCGTCAGAGACCTGACCTGCGCCGGAATTAACCTGCTCTGCAGCAGAATGAATTACCTGCATGGTGGAATTAAGAGAAGTGATGGTATTTAATAATGACTGTTTAATTGATGAGAAATCGCCCACATAGTCCAGGTCAACGGTAAAGTTCATGTTACCCTGTGAAAGCATTGTGAGTTTGGCAATAATATCTTCAATATAAGAAACAAGTCTTGCATTGGTAGAACGTATACTCTCGGCCATACGTCCCAGTTCATCACGGCTCTCATACTTAATTTCGGAATGAAGATTTCCTTCTGCCATATTTTTATAAACAGCTTCTATCTCTCTGACAGGAATTAATATTGCTCTCGTAAGTACATAAATAATCACAAGTGTGGCTAATGTAGACAGCACCAGTACAACACAAAGAATAACCCATGACTGTGATATTGCACTCTGAGCAGTCTGTTTCTGGATATCTGCCTTCTGCGCTCCAACAACATTCATCTGCTCCATAATATCCGCAATTTGATTAAAGGCAGGTAAAAACTCGTTTTGGAAAATAAGATAAGCTTCTTTGGAATCTTTATTTGAGGGATCTTTAATTAAATCAAGTATTTTATTACGTGCGGTTTCTGCTTCCTGTACATGCGCCTTGACATCTGCTATATTCTTATCATTAGCCGAACTGCGCTGATGGGTTGCGAACTCTTCCAGAACGGTCATAAAGTTTTCTGCACTTTTTCCTGATAAATCAAGGGATGACTGATAATCCTCCCCTGCTTCTTTCTGAAGAATTGTCATCAGCAAATATCTCTGGACAGACACCATTTCCCGCTGAGCCGTTAAATTATAGGTGGTAAGGGGATATGTAAATTTTGAATACATCCCTACCTGCGCTCCGATTTTTGATATGCTGTGAGCCGATGTTGCAAGAGAAATCAGTAATATTGCAAATAAAATTCCAAATCCTACGGATAGCTTCAATTTCACTGACAGCCCTCTGATAAAATCTTTAAAACCTCTTTTGTCACTCATAAGTGTACCTCCCATTGTATATTTATTTTTAACTAATCTATCTCTGGACAGCGAAAAATCCAGGCTTTTACCCTGGTTCTTTTCCGCCCTTCAGTTTTTCAATAACTATAGGTGCTGCAGTCAGAAACCACACGGTATATCGTTCGGGATTTTGCAGCATGCTTTCAGAGAGATCAGCAATTTCCATCCACTTCAGATCCATAACCTCATTGGGGTCCGGACTGATTTCTCCATTATACTGACCAATAAAAATATGATCATATTCATATTCAAACATATCCTGATGGAACTTGTGATAATAAACGAATGAACCTGCTTCTTCACAGATGCAGGCGACCCCAAGTTCCTGATAAAGCCGCCTTTCAACTGCTTCCTCTAAGGATTCATGACTCCGGGGGTGGGAGCAGCATGCATTGGTCCATAATCCACCGGAATGATATTTCTCCAATGCACGCCTCTGAAGCAGCAATTTCCCCTCATGATACAGAAATACCGAAAAAGCCCTGTGAAGCAATCCCTTTTGATGACACTCCTCTTTGGTTGCTTCTCCACTTTCCCGATCCAGTATGTCAACACATATTAAATGGTCCATAATTACTCCAATCAGTCATTTTCAAGATATTCCTTTAAAAATAAATCTGCTGCAGCTTCCACATTCTCACACAAAAGCTTAATTTCCTCCGCCGTTGCATGTTCAACATGAACACCCAGGCTTACAGACACCGGCTCTCCGGCTGCAATACACAGCTTCTTCGCAATTCTCTGTGCCAGCTGTGCATCCTTGTGCCCTGGTACCGTCAGGGTCCATAAATCACAGCTGGAAAGCTGCTGCCCATCTAATGGTACGCCGGGAGACGCTAATGCCACTCCGCCAAGATGGGGTTTCTCCCCGCCGCTTATAAAAACAGCCAGCCCGTTCCCCTTCGTCACATGGACACTGAGATTTACTGCATACTTTCCGGATCCCCAGGTTTTGCTTATCATAATATCTCTCCCTTTTTCCTTTTTCACTGCAGTTATTCTGCGCCGTGCCACGGAACAAAGTTTTTAAAATCAAGTCCAAACTGCATCAGGATCTTTCCAACCACATGATTAATCTGATCGTCCAGAGAACGGGCACCATTGTAAAAAGTCAGCATGGGAGGAATTATGGTACAGCCTAAATCTGCAGCCTCATTCATGTTTCGAAGATGAACCTTTCCAAGAGGCATTTCTCTTGTGCACAGAACCACTTTCCGGTTTTCTTTCATACAGACATCAGCTGCCCGGATCAGGAGATTATCGGTAAAACCGTTTACAACTCCGGACAGCGTCTTCATACTGCAGGGCAAGATAATCATTCCGTCTGTCTGATAAGAGCCGCTTGAGATGGCTGCGGCAAGATTATGTACATCATAATTATAATCTGCCTGTTCCGTCAGCTCCTCAAAGGGATAATCCGTCTCCAGCTCCCAGGTTTTTCTGGCACAATCCGATACCACCAGATGCACCTCACAATCCTTAAAACTCTTCAGCGCTTTCAGCAGATAAAGGCTCATAACTACACCGGTTGCTCCTGATACTCCTACAATAATTCGCATTAAAACACCTCTCTTAAAAAACAGTTAAATAACGCCCAGCACCGCAAACCATGCTACGGCAAAGGCAACTGTCAGGAAAATCGGAATGAGCAGCGGAACCCCCATTTTTACGGTTTCCTTTTGTGTATACATTCCGTTTTCCTCTCCCTGTCCAACCAGAATATTAAGGTGATGGAACGGAAGAACATAATGACCGGAAATAGCAAGATAAATAACAAAAATCACTGCCAGTTCATTGATTCCCAGTGCATTGGTACAGACGAGAATTGCCGGTATGGCAACACCCATTACTGCAATGACAGATCCCATAAACATATGGATCAGGATTGCAATTGCCGCAATCATCAGGGACAGTACCAGTATGTTTCCCGGCATGGTTTTCGGAAGCAGGGTAGCCGCAAGCCATTCATTCATGCCGGTTACCGCTCCCACTTTTCCAATGGCAATGGCAGAAGTTAAAAATACCAGAACATGAACCGGAACATCTCCCCACTCTTTCACTGTCAGGACATTACCAATCACCGGAAGAGCCATACACATTGCCACCGCCAGAGTAACCCAGCCTACATCAAGACCGGTAATACCATTGGTAAGCCAGAGACCGATTGCGATCAGGATCCAGATCAGAGTTCTCTTCTCCTTTTCAGTCATCTTTCCAAGAGCTGACTGAGCCGTACGCACCTCATCAAAATTGACTTCAACCTCTTTTGACGGCTTAAACAGGATCAGAATCAGGAGCATGGTTGTAATACTTAAAAACAGGGCCGGCGGTCCCATAATCTGAAACCAGCGTACAAAATTGATGCTTTCAGTGGTGCAGTAAGTCACTACCAGGGGGTTAATCACGGAATCTCCGGTTAAGAATATAAGTGAAACCGGAACAGAAGCGGCAAATACCGTAAATCCCACCTTAACTGCATCCTCCTTCGGCATATTTGCCGCCTTGATCACAACTGACATAACCGACATGATTAAAAACGCCCGGGGCCAGGGATGGGGGATGAACAATGATAAAATAAAGGTCAATACAAAAATGCCGATGATGATGCTCTTCCACGAGCTTACAAATTTCAGGATGTAGGCATAAGAGATACGTTCCCCTAATCCCGACTTTTTAACAGCTGCTGCAATCATATAGGCACCGATGACCAGCCACAGGGTTGAAGTTGTCCAGCCTGCAAACACCACTTTTGTATCGGCAAGCTTTAAAAGACAGACGGAGACCAGATAGAATCCCCCAACGTAACCTGACTGGGCAACCTGTGCAGCCCACCAGACTACGGTCATTAAGGTTAATCCAAGACAGATCTGCCCTTCTCTGGACAGGCCGTCAAGCGGAAGAAGTAGGACAAGAACAAAAATAATGATACCGATCAAAAAACCTGATTTCTGTTTAGTGAATGTCACTGATGCTTCTCCTTTCACGATCAGAGTCTCAAAATATTATTTATCAAGAGGGGGAATCGGAGGAATAATCTGCAAATTTTCTATCTGTTCTTTTTTAAGCTTAAACTTTTCGTGAATATGGGGAGTCTCAGTGGATCTCCAGGAATAAAAGCAATCCATACATTCATAAACTTCCCAGACATTTCCTACAGGAGAGGTTGCAATCACTTCAATTTTATTTCCGTCACAGCGGGGACATTTCATAGTTTCAATCTCCTTTCGTTATAGAGCTTACATCTCAGCCATCAGTTTACGAATCAAAGCTTCATACTTTTCATAGCCTGCAGGCGGCTCTAAAAGTTCAACCTCTCTTGGATTAGGCTCCGGATCCTTTGGAGTTGTCGCATCAATAATCAGTTTAGAATGCATTCCGGCAGGATAAGAAGATGGATCAAGAGGCATTCCCGGGCAGTTTGGAATAACCACAACATCCTTATCCGGTCTTACACGGGTTGTGAGCGCCCACATAACCTGAGGGAGATTAAACGGATCAACAAACTCATCAACAATGATAATGATCTTACTGTACGAACCTCCGTGAGGAGTGGAAAGAAGGCGGAATGCCACTTCTTTGCCAAAGCCGCCGAACCGCACCTTTGTGGAAATAATACAGCCAATTCCATGCGTATACATGGCATTAACTGCCTGTACCTCGGGGAAATCGCGTTTTATCTGCTGGTAAAGGGGAACCGATGTATTTAACGCCATAAGATAATCGATTTCGGTCCACGGAATACCCAGATACAGATTTTCAAAAATCGGGTTTGTTCTGTGAGTTACATGAGTAATTGTAATTACGCACTGGCGTCTGGAACCTGAGTAGGAACCCGGAAATTCTCCGAACGGGCCTTCTACCTCACGTACCCTTGGCTCAATATAACCTTCCAAAACAACCTCAGAACCGGCAGGAACGTAAAGATTCTTATAAAGATCGGACTGAACGATCTGGGTCGGAACTCCATCCTGGAGCGCGCCTACAAATTCATACTCATTCTGAGTATACATAACCGGAGTCGATGCCATATAGGTCACCAGCGGGCTGTTTCCAACCGTAATACAAATCGGAACCTTTTCGTTTTTCCGTTCAGCCGCTTCCAGCTGGATTGCAATATCATGAAATGCAAGAGCCTGAATGCCCACACGGTTTTTACCTTTCACCTGTATGCGGTATGTACCTACATTCAGTTTGTCAAAATTATCAGGCTCATTGGGATCTGCCGTGATAATAGACGCTTTGGAAAGAAAGAAGCCTCCATCCTGATCATTGATTCTGTATAATGGAAGAAGCTCAAACAGATTGATATCCTCTGGTTTATCAATGGTATTCTCTTTACAGGGTGCTTCTTCTCTTTTCAGAATTTCAGGTTTAACCGGAAAGCGGTCCCATCTGCGGTTGATTTCATGAAACTGCTCTTTGGTTGATGCTGTTTTGTCCATTCCCAGCATCAAAGCATGATTGGCCCATGAACCATGTACGTTGGTGACTACGCTGTAAGGATATCCTTTTACCTTTTCAAATAAAACTGCCGGACCGCTCTCAATGTTTGCCGCAGCTCTGCCTGCTGCTGCAATATCCGGTTCTGGATTAACCTCCTCCTTGATTCGTACTAACTGACCGTTTTCTTCCAGAGTGGAAAGGAAACTGCGCAAATCCTGATAAACTTTTGCCATAAATTTTCCTCCTGATCTTCTTCATATGCTGCTGATACGGTTGCCTGCTGGTTAATTTTTCCAACATAATAAAATTATAATCAATTACAATTTTCGTGGCAATTCGATTAAATTCGTGCAACTATTCCAAAATGGAAACGGAAAATTTTAAATCTTTTCAATTATGATTCCTTGCAAAATATAAAACAAGCAAACGTCGGATTAAAAATTCATATATAGTGTACTTTCACTGTAAAATAATAGTTAATTTTTACAAATATTTTGCATTTATAAGTATTCTAAAATGTCATCACAAAATAGTATAAACATATTTTCCTTCGCGTCATTCTGTATTATAATAGTGGTAATGACAAAACGTACATCTGAATTTGGATTTTTACGATTTATCAGTAACTAAAGGGGGCTATTTGATTATGACTAAATGGATTGATGATTTCTTAGCATTGGCAAAGTATAAAAATTTTTCTTCAGCTGCCGAAAGCATTTATATTTCCCAGTCTGCTTTATCAAAACACATCAAGGCAATTGAGAATGAACTGGGAATCGTGCTGTTTATCAGAAGCAATACAAAGGCAGAACTCACAGAGGCAGGCAATGTTTTCCTGGATTATGCAATAAACATCCGCCAGTGCACCCAGGACTTAATGACTAAATTAGAAAAATTTGGAACCTCCTGCTATATTACTCATTTAACGGTAGGAACAATACCATGTCTTGCGGAAAGCGGGATTATGCAGCTGCTCCTTAATTTTCAGGAGAAATTCGGTAATTATTCCATAGAAATCGTGGAAGATGACCAGTCACATCTGCTTAAGATGCTTTCTCAGCAGGAGATTGATGCAGCTATCTGCCGTACGGATTTACTTTCCGATCCGGAATATGATTCCATTCCTCTGGTTTCGGATGAGATGGTTCTTATCTGCAGCAAAAATGTTTTTCCTTTCGAACAGGGAAGTGAAATTGATCTGACCGGATTTAAATTTGATAATATTTACACCATTGCCAAAGAGTCTGATATTTACAGACTTACAAAAAAACAGCTATATGATATTGGCTATACAGGCAGTATTGCCGGAACATTCCCCAGGCATATGATGCTTCTGTCTTTTTTGTCTCAAAAAGGCGGCTGCGCTATTTTACCCAGACAGCTTGCTAATCTTCAGATGTTTCCTGAGCTTACATATTATAGGATAAGAGATTCGGTAAAGACAAATATCGGTTTCACCAAACTATCCTCCAACAGTATAAATCCCCAGTTAACCGACAAATCCAATATGCTGTTTGACTATTTAAAGGAGCAGAAGGAACAGATTTAAAACCGGATTCGTGTGATATTTTGTTTTCCTTCCTTCTATGATCTATTGACACTGACTCTTGAATTCGTTATAATTCTTTAAAGTTTCTGATAAGATGAGAGTCATGATTATACGGAGGTATCAATGATGAAATATAAAACACACGGAGTATGTTCCCAGGAAATTAATTTTGAAATAGAAGGCAGCAAAGTCGCTCATGTACAGTTTGTAGGTGGTTGTTCCGGAAATACACAGGGAGTATCAAGGCTTGTTGAAGGCATGGAAGTTGACGAGGCAATTCACCGTCTGGAAGGAATCAAATGCGGTTTCCGCCCGACCTCCTGTCCGGACCAGTTATCCAAAGCATTAAAGGAATATAAGGAAAGTCATTAATATGAAAAGCGCTGCCAGATGAACGGATTTTTTCCGGCATCTGGCAGCGCCTGTTTTATATTTAAGATTCTCCGAATACCGCTCTGTAATCAGCCTGAAATTTAGCAATTCCCTGAGTTGTTAACGGATGGTTAACCATTTGTTCCAAGATTTTATACGGAACCGTTGCAATATCGGCACCCGCTTTTGCACAATCGATTACGTGAATGGGGTTGCGGATACTGGCAGCAATAATTTCTGTTACAATATGGTGTGTTTTAAAAATATCGGTAATTTCCCCTATCAGTACTATTCCTTTCATGGAAATATCGTCAAGGCGCCCCATAAACGGTGAAACATAAGTCGCTCCCGCACGTGCGGCCAAAAGGGCCTGAGCCGCCGAAAATACCAGAGTTACATTGGTCTTTATCCCTTCTGTATTTAGTACCTTAACCGCTTTCAGGCCTTCCGTTGTCATCGGGATTTTTACTACCATATTGGAGTGAATGGCAGCAATCTCCCTTCCTTCCCGGATCATCCCATCTGCATCAACCGTTGTTGCCTTAACTTCCCCGCTGACAGGTCCGTCAACGATGGCTGTAATTTCCTTTATAACTTTTTTAAAATCCCTTCCTTCCATGGCAATCAGAGAAGGGTTCGTTGTAACACCGCAGATGATCCCCATATCATTTGCTTTTCTTATGTCTTCTACATTGGCTGTATCAATAAAAAATTTCATTTTCTCCTCTTCTTCCCTATACAAGACTTCTGATATTTTCAATCTGGTCTTTATCAAGCTTTAATATATCACTGTTCTCCATAGAAGTATTTGAGTCTTCTATTAAAATCATTTTAGTATCTTTCTGCGTTATCGTATTGTGCCATAAGGTTGCCGGTATGTTAAACACCTTCCCTGGAACCATTTTAACGCAGCCAAATTCTAATCCGCTTTCTGTTTCGTTGGCAAAAACAAGGGTACATGCGCCTTCTGTCAGTACGAAGAGTTCATCTGTTTTATTATGCCTTTCCAGGCAGTCAATACCAGTAATGTCATTGGCGGGCTTCCAGTTTTTAATGCCAACAGTCCATTTTTCATTTTCAAATACCCGTTGCATTCCTTCTCCGGTAAATTCATAACGTTCAATATTCATTTTTAAGTAACTCTCCTTTTATTTTAACATCTCTTTGCAGGTATTGACTACATGTGCCGCTGTCAGACCGTAAGCTTCAAAAAGCTGTTCCGGTTTTCCTGACTTTCCAAATTTGTCCTGAATTCCCATGATTGCAAATTTAGCCCCTGTATGACCGGCCAGAACTTCAGCTACTGCAGAACCAAGGCCTCCGATTACGGAATGTTCCTCCAGCGTTACAATGCCTTTACAGGTTTCATTCATTTTCAGAATAATATCTTTATCGATGGGTTTGATGGTATGCATGTTTACGACAGAGGCATGGATTCCTCCCTTTTCAAGTTCTTCAGCCGCTTTTAATGCCTCAGGAATCATCAGACCGCAGGATATGATGCAGATATCATTTCCCTCTCTCATCACATTTGCTTTGCCCGGAATGAAGGGTGTATCTGATGTTGTAATATCATCACAAACAGGCCTGGCTACGCGGATATACACGGGACCGTTAATTTCTGCAGCGGCCATAACTGCTTTTTCTGTTTCACTTGGATCACATGGTACAAAAATCGTCATGTGAGGCATCTCTCTCATAAGAGCAATGTCTTCAATAGACTGGTGGCTTCCCCCGTCTTCTCCTACGGACAGACCGGAATGAGAAAATCCAAACTTTACATTTGCATTGGTATAACAGATCGAATTGCGTATCTGCTCATAGGCACGCCCTGCCCCAAATAAAGCAAACGTACTAGCAAAAGGTATGTATCCTGTACTTGCAAAACTTGCAGCTGCACACATCATGTTTCCTTCCGCAATTCCCATATTAAAGAAACGGTCGGGATATTCTTCTTTAAACATACAGGTCTGGGTGGCATGTGCCAAATCCGCATCCAGCACCACTACTTTTTCATTTTCTGCCCCTAATTTTACAAGTGACTCTCCATATGCAACTCTAAGCGACTTTCCCATTTAAACTACCTCCTGTTCTTTCATTGCCATGGCAAATTCTTCTGCATTCATCGGCCTTCCATGCCAGCCGTACTGATTCTCCATGAAAGAAACTCCTTTTCCCTTTATGGTATTGCAGCAGATAAATTTGGGTTTGCCTGTTACCGGAGCCTTTAATGCCCTGGTTATGGCACTGATATCATGTCCGTCCACTTCCACACAAGCAAAACCGAATGCTTCAAATTTCTTTTTAATATCTCCGAGACTCATGACCTCTTCATTGCTTCCATCAATCTGAAGCTTATTATAATCCAGCATAAATGTAAGATTATCCAGTTTATAATGGGCTGCTGCCATAGCGGCTTCCCATACAAGCCCTTCCTGGCATTCCCCGTCACCTAAGACTGCATAAACCTGATAGGACTCTTCTGCATGCCTGGCCGCAAGTGCCAATCCCATTGCAAGTGATGCTCCCTGCCCCAGAGAACCCGTATTCATATCCACACCCGGTGTCTTTGTACAATCCGGATGCCCCTGAAGGTGGCTGTCAATCTGCCTGAGTCCTGCCAGATCCTCTTTTGGGAAATATCCCAGATCTGCAAGAACCGCATATAGCGCAGGGCATGCATGTCCTTTGCTCAATACCAGCCGGTCCCTGTCCGGTTTATCAGGATTCTCAGGGTCAACGTTCATTACCTCATAATAAAGTGCCATAAGCATCTCTACACAGGATAAGGAACCTCCTGGATGTCCTGACTGACAGGCAAATAACATCTTAAGAATGTCTGCCCGCAATTCCTTTGCCTTCAAATCGTACTGCATAATTTTTTCCTCCTTATTATCGGCTTAACCTTTTACAGCTCCCGCCGTCAAACCTTCTACTAATCGTTTCTGAGCAAAGAAGAACATGATACATACCGGTATAATCGTTATGATTCCTCCCGCTGTAAGTAAATCCCACTGAACACCAAGCTGTCCGATCAGACTTTTTAAAGCTACTGGAATGGTACGTGTTTCTGTATTGGTAAACATCACAGCAAATGTATATTCATTCCATGATGTCATAAAGATATAAACACCGGTAGCAACCAGGCAGGGTCCCAGAATCGGAAGTATAATCTTCACAAAAGCGACACCTCTGTTGCAGCCGTCTACCAGGGCCGCTTCCTCAAGAGACATGGGAAGATCATTTAAGAATCCCAGCAGCAGCCATACGGAAAACGGAATGGTAAATGTGGTATAAGATAACACCAGAGAGGTGGGTGTGTACAAAAGTCCCAGTTTCCGCATAATGGAATACAACGGAATCAGCAGCAATACCGTTGGGAACATATTATTGCAAAGAAAGGTACACATAAGAATTTTTCTTCCTGCAAACTGGTATCTTGAGAACGCATATGCTGCAAGGGTAGATGCCGTCAAAGATACCAAAGTCGTCATTGCCGCTACAATAAAACTGTTCTTGATCGCTGCAAGGAAATTAACCGTAGTTGTGAAAAGCTTCCTGTAGGACTCAAACGTGATTGATTTCGGCCAGTATGTGACTACCATTCCATACAGTTCTTCCTCGGGCTTTACCGAAGTAATAAATGTCCAGTAAAAAGGAAACAAAATAAAGAGCAGTATGATTGTCAGCGGAAGGTACACACACACAATCTGTCTTACATCAACTCGCTTCTTCATTCTTATACCTCCTCTTTAAAGTTCATTTTCAAATATGGAACAGAAGCAAATAACAGAAGAGCTGCCAGCAATATTGCCATTGCAGATGCATAACCCAGATTTAACGCATTTCCCTTATTGAAAATATAAACACTGAGCGTCTGTGTAGAATAAGCCGGTCCTCCTTCTGTCATGTTAAAGATCACATCCACAGAATTGGCAACCCAGATGACACGAAGCAGTACTGTTACATAAATCGTGTTTTTTATCGATGGAATGGTTATATAAAATAATTTCTGCCAGAAAGATGCCCCGTCAATGTCAGCTGCTTCATAAATCTCCGTGGACACCCCCTGTAACGCAGCCAGAAGCATCAGCGAAAAGAAGGGGATTCCCTGCCAGATAATCGTCACAATGACACTGGGAAACGCCGTCATCACCTGAGAAAGAAACGGGATCTTATTGGTTATCAAATGGGTTTTTAACAACAGATCGTTTAATACGCCAAAATTACCGTCATAAATCCATCTCCACATTAACCCGATCAAAACACCCGGTGTCACCCAGGGTATCATGCTGACTGCCCTTATCACTCCCCTCCCTGCAAACTCCTTGTTTAGAAAAAGAGCCAGAATAAAACCAAACAGGAACTGAAAACCAACACCAAACACCACCCAGACTATGGTCCGAATGAGAGCCCCCTGAAAGAGCGGATCCCTTAATGCTGCCATATAATTGGAAATTCCGTTAAATGCAATCTGTTTCGGTCTTCTTAGATCATAGTTCTGGAAGCTCATAATGATTGCATTGAAAACCGGTATAAATACCACGCACAGGATGATCAGCACTGCCGGAGCAACTAATACATACGGCCATATGGTCCGTTTCTTAACCATTCGTATTTCCCCTCCTAACTGGTTGGGGCTGCATACATAGCAGCCCCGACATATATATCTACTATTGATAAAGTCCATCCTGTAAGGTCTGCATACACTGTTTGGCAGAAATGCTTCCAGTCAGCGCCTGAGACACTGTATTCGGCCAGATGTTAGAAATCCATTCGGTTGTGGTATCAAGGATCGGAACGATACCCGCATGACCCTGTCCCTCGATAGATGCTTTCATAAAACGGTTATTCTGGAAGAAATCAGAAGCCTGAACGCTCTTACTTACAGGAACATTTCCGGTTCCCTCACACCACATTTTCTGACCTTCCCCCGCGGCCAAATAAGATACCCACTCAAAGGCAGCCTGTTTATTCTCACAGGATTCAAATATAACTGTTTCCGTATCACCCATTGATGTCCACTGGCTCTTGCCTGCCGGAAACGGGAAAGCAGAAACATCATCTCCGAATAACTTTTCCATATCCTTGCTGGAGCCTGTATGGTGAATGGTCATTGCAGCAAGTCCTGACTGGAAGTTGGCAATAATCTCACTAAATCCATCACTGGTCGCTGTAGGCGGTACATATCCTTTTTGATAAATATCAATGAAGTCCTGCATGCCCTGTACCGCCTCAGGAGTCGTCAGATCTTTAAAGCTTCCGCCCCGTCCATAGACAAAACTGCCCCATGGCTCCTGGCCTCCCTTTGCGCCTCTCATGCCAAAACCGTATATATCAGTCTTTCCATCTCCATTGGTATCCATGGTGCACTTTTCAATTGCCTGCAAAAATTCCTCATAGGTCTTCGGCACTTCGATTCCTGCCTTTTTAAAGATGGATGGTCTGTAATAAACATAAAGGACCTGAATATTAAATGGCATTACATAAATCCGCTGCATATCTCCAGCCTCTACCATAATGTTATAAATATTATCATCAATATCAGACTTTTTATCCCAGGCATCAATCATTGGTGTTAAGTCAGCCAGGAGATCATTATTAACAAATAATGGCGTAGAAGTGAGCTTCCAGGTTGCACAGTCTACATCTCCGCCCCCCATCTTTGCATTAAATAAATTCTCCGAATAAGCACCTCCATCCCACGGGCTTTCTTCCCCAATAACAGTAATACCCTTTCCGTTTTCAGCATTAAATTTCTTAATGATGTCCTGCATAAGCTGGGAATAATCTGTATTATCAGCCCAGTAACGGAATTTGATTTCACAGGGTTTGATTTCCTCTGCAGGTGCCTGTCCCTCCTTTGAAGCAGCAACTGTGGTGGCTGCCGCTGTCTCTTTTACCGCTTCCGTTGTCTCTTTGCTGCCTGAAGAACAACCTGTCATTGTTCCTGCTGCCATAAGAGCTGCCATGGCAATTGCCATTGTTTCCTTTCCAAATAAACTTTTCTTCATTTTTGTTCCTCCCTTTCCCTTACATCAGTTAATGTATCCCATACATGCCGCTCAGCCAGAAATTTAGCTTCCATATAGTTGCCGTCGGCAATGGCTTTATAAATACCCCTGTGGCTTCGTTTTGCCCGTTTAAAGCTCTCCAGGTCATTATGGGTTTCTACGTGACTGCGCCGGATGGATTCATTGATGATAGGGACCACCCGAATGAGTACTTCATTATGCGTGCATTCCGCAACAGCTGTATGGAATTGAACATCCATCTCAGCAGTAGAAGTGCTGTTAATTTGTATCCGTTCCATTTCCTCAACAAGTCTCTCAAGATTTTTAATATCCTGAGGAGTTGCTCTCTGCACGGCCAGCCCTGCGATCTGAGGTTCAATCAGCATACGGGTTTCAAAAAGATTTTGAATCAGATATTTCTGATTGGTAAAATGCAGACCCAGCGGGTCATCTCCTATACCGGTTCCTGCGCTGATAAAGGTACCGCTTCCCTGACGGATAACCACAACATTTTCTGCTCTTAAAAACTTCATGGCTTCTCTTAAAGTAGACCGGCTCACCTCAAAAAGCTCTGACAGTTCATTTTCTGTCGGCAGCCGGTCTCCCGGCTTCATCTCCCTTTGTATGATCATCGTTTTTACCTTTTGTGCGATGGTCATAGGTAGCGCATCAATATTCTGCATCTTATCTGAATTTCTCCTCATGGCATTCTCCTTTATCAAAATAGCAATAGGCGTTTTGCACATTTTTAACCGCATTATTCAAATGTATTTGTTTAATTTTATTCATCATCTGACCTTATGTTAGCATAACATATGATGTATGTAAATATACTTTCGGCAAATATTTTCTTTTTCATCATATTATAACAAGTTTTATGTTGCTTTTTGTTTATATTGTATAATTATCCATTAAAATTCATCATACCTTTAATATATAGATCATACCAATTGGTATGTTGTTTATTATGTTGAACATTTTATTCAAAAAATTAATGAAATTAAAATTAAGAATATCACAGCATTTTAGTCAAAGGTATCGGTCCAATTACTTTTCAATTTTATAACTTTAATCCATTAATTTGCCTGCTAATTATAGTATTATTTATGACATTTTGGAATAATTTAAAAATCCCTTTCTTTTTTATTGACAAATCATTTTCACTATTTTAGTATCTAATTATAAGTCTGGAAAAACCGGATTAAATAACTGATTCGGAATCCAGGTAGTAAGAAAGGGGATAAAATATGAGAAATGGAAAAAGAATCATCAGTATCATCACTACCTGCTTTATGGTTACCAGTTTATGTGTCATTAGTCCCACACCTGCACATGGCGCTTCAAACGAGTACTATGTTTCAGCAAACGGCAGCGACTCTAATAATGGACAGTCAAAAGACAAGCCTTATAAGACAATTGATAAGGCGTTAGGCAATGCATCAGCAGGTACCACCATTTATTTAATGAACGGTACCTACAAATCATCAGCTACATACAAATTAAGCAAGAGCGGTACTTCCAGCTCACCCATTAAAATAATGAATTACAGCGGTCACAAGCCAGTGGTTGATTTCTCCAGCCAGCCATATGCCGACAGCTCAAGAGGGTTCCAGATTACAGGAAACTACTGGGTTATATCCGGTCTTACCATTCAGAATGCAGGAGATAACGGAATTCATATCAGCGGAGGCAATAACCGTATACTGGACTGCTTCATTACCAAATGCGGCGATACCGGTCTTCAGATGAGCAACGGTGCCTTCAATAATGAAATTACCAGAGTCACCTCTACCTATAACTACGATTCCAAGACGAATGGTGAGAATGCAGATGGTTTTGCTGCTAAATTAAGCATCGGAAGCGGCAACGTATTTAAAAACTGTATCGCACTTAACAATTCTGATGACGGATTTGACTTCTATTCTGCTGGCAATGCAGTAAAATTATACAACTGCGAGGCTTCTTACAACGGAAAAGGCGATGGAAACGGACAAGGGTTTAAAGTCGGAGGAAATTATACCAGCGATAACCATTACCTGGAGGGCTGCACCGCAATTGGCAACAAAAAAAGAGGGTTTGACCAGAATAACAATACCGGTTTTGTCACCCTCAAAAATTGCACGGGAACGAATAACAATGTTAACTTCTACTTCCCAAAAGCTCCTAAATCAGGAACCCATCAATTTTCAGGTTGTATCTCAAGCGGCGGTGCCGGCAAGGATGTCATCGTTGGTGCCACTGTAGTCAACTGTTCTTTTAACACAAAATAAAACCTAAACGCCGGTTCTCACATTTATCAGAGAACCGGCGTTTTTAGTCTTGCCAGGTATTACCGGTCAAGCAGCTTACACAAAGCCACTCCTATTACCGTTGAGAACAGCGTTGCTGCGATAGCAGGCCCTACAATTGCCGTGGGATCCGGACTGCCGTACTGGCTTCTGTAAGCAATCATATTGACGGGAATCAGCTGTAGTGACGATATGTTAATAATCATAAATGTACACATTTCATTACTGGCGGTTCCTTCCGAAACCGGTTTGTGGGTTTTCTTCCCCTGAGAATATTCTTTTCTCCTGGTCTCTTCCAGATCTTTTAAAGACTCCATGGCTTTCAGCCCGGCAGGCGTAGCTGCCCAGCCCAGCCCCAGAATGTTTGCAATAATATTTGTAGAAATATATTCCAGAGAGGGATGTTTATCAGGAATCTTTGGAAACAGAAAATGAAGCACAGGCCCCATTTTTGAAGACAACCGCTCAATAAGCCCTGACTTCCTTCCGATTTCCATTAATCCGGTCCAGAAAGACATAATTCCAAGCATGGTAATGCACAGCATAACCGCTTCCTTTGCAGAGGTTAATGCTCCGTCAGTAACAGCACTTAAATTACCATGAAGCGCTCCCCAGATAACTCCTGTCAGTATCATAAATGCCCAGAGATAATTTAACATCCTTCAATCCACATTTCATTGTTTTCTTTTTATCCTATTCTCAAAAGGGAGAGATTATGAAATGTTCTTTTCGGCAAAAAAGGCCGCAGGACATATATCCTGCAGCCTTTTATCATTTTCCAAAAACCAGATCATTCATTACTTCATCAACCGTTTCCATCTTCTCTGCCCGGAAAGCATTGCTTCCACAGAATACCAGACCTTCTTCTGTTCTTCCTTCCGCCGACGAAATCAGCGCTTTGGTTATGCAGTAAGGTATGGTCTTTTTGTCGCATTTCTCCAGACAATCATAACAGTGTTCGAGCCGGAACGGGGTATCAGCAACATGATTCAAAAACGGATTTTTTATCGCTCTTCCCGGCATTCCTACCGGGCTTTTCGTAATGACGATATCTTCCTTTGCTGACCGAATGTAGGCGTCTTTAAATTCCTGGGGAGCATCACATTCCTCTGTAGTGACAAACCTGGTTGCAACCTGAACACCATCAGCCCCCAGTGAAATCTGATGCAGCACATCCTCATGGGTGTATATTCCTCCGGCAGTTACTACCGGTATCACTTTATTATACTTTTCCCCATACTCTCTTACAAGACGGATAATACCTCTTATCTCCTCGTCATAATCCGCCTGACGGAAGGTGCGTTCCACATCCTCCGTATCAACGCCCAGTTCCGATAAATCATCTCTGGAAAAACCCAGATGTCCGCCGGCTAAGGGTCCTTCCACCACAACCAGATCCGGAGCCTGATGAAATTTGCGGTCCCACATTTTGCAGATAACCATAGCTGACTTTACAGTAGAGACAATTGGGGCAATTTTTGTTTTCAGTTTAATTCCTGCTTCTTCTGCCGCTTCCGCCACATATTCCGGAAGACTTACGGGAAGTCCTGCTCCGGAGATGATTATATCAGCTCCTGCTAATACCGCCTTTTTTACATAGCTTGCATAATTTTTGGTGGCAACCATAATATTAAAGCCAATAATTCCATCAGGAGCGATTTCCCTGGCTTTTTTCATTTCCTCACCGATTGCACGCAAGTTGGCTTCCAAGGGATTCTTAAGGAAATCAGGCTGTTTAAAGCCAATCTGTGCCGTAGAAATGATTCCGACTCCTCCTGCTTTTGCAACAGCTCCCGCAAGAGAGGAAAGACTGATTCCAACTCCCATTCCACCCTGAATTACCGGATATTTTGCCACCAGATCTCCAATTACCAATGGTTTTAATGTTCCCATCACATTCTCCTAAATCTATCATATCTTTGATTTGCAAGTTCTTCTTCTGTCATGGAAAGGAAATCGGCAAAGAATTCCAGCATGGCCCGGTCCATTTCCTTCGCAATCTCCGGAAGGTTTTCTGCACAGGCAGGCTCTTCTTCCGGTATTACCCGTTCAATGAGACCAAGATCCATTAAATCCTTTGCAGTGATCTTCATGACTCTGGCTGCATCATTGGCTTTTTTGCTGTCTTTATACAGAATGGAGGCAAAGCCTTCCGGAGAAAGAATAGAGTAAATGGAGTTTTCCATCATCCAGACTTCATTGCCTACTGCCATGGCTAGCGCTCCTCCGCTTCCGCCCTCTCCGATCACAATGGAAAGAACCGGTACTGTTAAGTCTGCCATTTCAAATAAGTTTCTGGCAATGGCTTCTCCCTGTCCCCGCTCCTCTGCTTCAAGACCGCAAAACGCTCCCGGCGTATCCACAAAGCAGATGATCGGGCGTTTGAAACTCTCCGCCTGCTTCATCAGCCTTAAGGCTTTTCTGTAGCCTTCCGGTGATGGCATACCAAAATTCCGCCTGATGTTATCCTTTGTATTCTTACCTTTTTCCTGACCGATTACTGTAACAGGCATTCCGTGAAAGGATGCAATTCCGCCTACAATTGCTCCGTCATCTTTAAAATAACGGTCTCCTGCAAACTCCATAAAATCATCAAAGAGCTGATGAATATAATCAGAAGCTACAGGGCGGTCAGCACTTCTTGACAGCTGCACGGTATCCCATGGGCTTCGTTTATTCTTTTTAAACCAGAACCCATTCTTTTTTCCACAGATATTTTCATCTGTTTCCTGGTTATCCACACAAAAACTTTCCTTATTGTGGGGATTGTGGAGCTTTAAAATAGCAGTTAATGTATCCTTCATCTCTTCTCTTGGAACAATCTTATCAACAAAGCCATGTTCCAGTAAAAATTCTGCCCTCTGGAAGCCTTCCGGCAGTTTCTGACCAATCGTCTGCTCAATAACCCGTGGACCTGCAAAACCAATTAAAGCTCCCGGCTCAGCAAGAATGATATCCCCAAGCATTGCAAAGCTTGCAGTGACACCGCCCGTTGTGGGATCTGTAAGAACACTGACATAAAGCTGACCGGCTTTATGGTGGCGCTTTAATGCGGCGGAGGTTTTTGCCATCTGCATTAAGGACACGATTCCCTCCTGCATTCTGGCTCCGCCGGAACAGGCAAATAAAATCACAGGCAGCTTTTCTTCAGTCGCACGCTCCACAGCTCTGGCAATCTTTTCTCCTACTGCATGGCCCATGCTGCTCATAATAAAGCCCGCATCACAGACACCAAGTACAGCTTTCTGACCGTTAATTTCACAGACACCGGTCACAATGGCTTCTGAAAGTCCTGTCTTTTCTCTGGCTGCAGCAACCTTTTTTTCATACCCGGGAAAATCAAGGGGATTTTCAAATTCAATCTCCCTATCCCACTCTTCAAAGGTTCCCGCATCTGCCGTCATTTCGATTCTCTGAAAAGCGTGAACCCTGAAATATCCCTTGCACTTCGGACATACGTAATGACTGTTCCTTACGTCCTCCGCATAGATTGGCTGACAGCATTTGTTGCACTTTTTCCAAAGTCCTTCCGGAATATTGGGTTCCCCGGTTTTCTCCACCGTCCTGTATTTGCTGTCAATCAGGGTATAAGTTTTCTTAAACATGTCTCTTAACATAAGATCTGCTCCTCTCCCTGTTTACCGGACATAATCCGGGAAGAATTTGGGAATAAAGTCTGTATCTATATCACCGTCACGATATGCTTCATGGCTTAAGATATCAAACTGAAAATCAATATTGGTTTCTATTCCTTCGATAATCAGTTCCCCAAGGGCGCTTCTCATCTTTGCAATCGCTTCCGTTCGGTTTTTCCCGTGAACCACCAGCTTCATCAGCATGGAATCATAATTTGCCGGAACCTTATAATCATTGTAAATATGGGTATCAATTCGTACCCCGTTGCCTCCCGGCACGTGAACGTTTTTAATAAGACCTGGACATGGCATGAAATTTTTGGCCGGATTTTCGGCATTAATTCTGCATTCAATGGCATGACCGGCTATTTTAATATCATCCTGAGTCACACTCAGAGGTTCTCCTGCTGCAATCCGGATCTGTTCCTTTATCAGATCCAGGCCGGTCACCATCTCTGTTACCGGATGCTCCACCTGAATCCTTGTATTCATTTCCATAAAATAGAAATTTTTGTCTTTATCCAGTAAAAATTCAATGGTTCCTGCATTTACATAACCAACGGCCTTAGCCGCACGGACTGCAACCTCTCCCATCTGATGACGCAGTTCTTCCGAAATTGCTGCAGAAGGGGATTCCTCCAGAACCTTCTGGTGCCGCCTCTGGATGGAACAGTCACGTTCTCCCAGATGGATCACATTGCCCATCTGATCTGCGAGTATCTGAAATTCAATGTGTCTGGGTTTTTCAATGTATTTCTCAATGTACATGGTATCATCGGAAAATCCCTTTACCGATTCCATCTGGGCATTCTTAAAATTGGAATCAAAATCATCCAGACTTCTTGAAATACGCATTCCTTTTCCGCCGCCGCCTGATGAGGCCTTGATCATAACAGGAAATCCGATCCGCTCTGCCATTTGCCTGGCTTCTTCTACATGATGAACGGCTTCTTTCCCGCCTGGTACTACCGGAACGCCTGCTTCCATCATGGTTTTTCTGGCTTCCGATTTATTTCCCATTTTATTGATGATTCCGGCGTCAGGTCCAATGAAGGTAATACTGCATTTTTCACAAAGTTCTGCAAACCTTGCATTCTCAGAAAGAAATCCAAATCCGGGATGAATCGCATCCGCTTTCATGGCAACGGTGGCTGTAAGGATCCGTTCCATATTCAGATAACTCTGTGTGGACGGTGCAGGACCGATGCAAATGGCTTCATCCGCCAGAAGGGTATGAAGGCTTTCCCGGTCCGCTTCCGAATATACGGCAACCGTTTTAATCCCCATTTCCCTGCATGCTCTTATGATTCTTACCGCAATTTCACCGCGGTTGGCAATTAAAATCTTATCAAACATCGATCTCCACCTATCCAATCATAAATGTCAGTTCTGCGCTGGCAGCTATTTTGCCATCTATGGTGGCAACCGCTTTTCCAACTCCTACCGGACCCTTTCTTTTTATAATTTCACATTCCAGTTTTAACTTGCTTCCTGGAATTACCTTCTTTTTAAATTTAGCCTTGTCAATGCCTCCGAAATAAGCAATCTTTCCCTTATTCTCTTCCATACTTAATATTGCAACCGCCCCAACCTGAGCCAGTGCCTCAATGATCAAAACACCCGGCATAACCGGTTCCTCCGGAAAATGTCCCCGGAAGAAGGATTCATCAAAAGTGACACATTTATATCCTGTAGCCCTTACCCCGGGTTCCAGCTCTTCAATGCAGTCTACCAGCAAAAACGGGTGTCTGTGAGGAATAATTTCCTGAATTTCTTTTATACCTAACATCATGCTCTCTCCTTATTTTAAAAGAGAGGTCCGACCCTGGACCTCTCTTAGATTTTACAATAACCTACCGGATACGGAACAGAGGCTGACCGTATTCCACCACATCTTCATTTCCAACCAGAACGGCTTCTACCACACCATCGTATTCACATTCAATCTCATTCATCAGCTTCATGGCTTCGATGATACCAAGTGTCTGCCCCTTCTTAACGGTATCTCCTGCCTTAACAAACGGCATGCTGTCCGGTGAAGAAGAATTGTAAAAGGTTCCTACCAGAGGAGATGATACAACCTTATCGGTAGAATGCGCGTCCGCCTTCACAGTGTCCGCTCCATCCTCCAATACCGGTGCTTTCATTTCCTGTCCGGCATATGCAGGTATTTCCAGACTTCTCTGAACATAATCCCCTTCTGTGGCAATAACCATCTGCTTTTCTTTCTTAATGGATAACTTAAAGTCCCCATCTTCCAGCTTAAAACCGGTGAGGCCCTGCTCTGAAACGGCCTGCATCAGTCTGATCACATCATTTAT
The DNA here is from genome assembly GCF_049890855.1 of Lacrimispora sp. 38-1. Taxonomy (NCBI): domain Bacteria; kingdom Bacillati; phylum Bacillota; class Clostridia; order Lachnospirales; family Lachnospiraceae; genus Lacrimispora; species Lacrimispora sp. 38-1. The sequence goes on from NZ_JBANEW010000032.1 coordinate 121,361, forward strand.
TTCCATTATGACTGCCTCCTACTGTTCAAACTTCTTTACAAGAATGCTGGCATTATGACCACCAAAGCCCAGGGAATTGCTGATAGCATAAGTCACATCACAGAAAACTCCCTCACCCTTTGTATAGTTTAAATCACAACCTTCTCCTTCTTCTTCCAGACCGGCAGTGGCATGAACAAATCCATCCTGTATGGTTTTCACACAGGCAATGAATTCCACGCCCCCTGCCGCGCCGAGAAGATGTCCGACCATGGATTTTGTAGAACTGATTTTAACATTTTTTGCATGATCGCCTAAAGCGGTTTTAATTGCCATGGTTTCAAATAAGTCGTTGTGATGAGTGCTGGTTCCATGAGCATTGACATAGTCGAGCGCTTCTGCTGTAATACCCGCATCCTTTATAGCCTCCGTCATCGCTCTTGCAGCACCGCTTCCGTCCTCAGCAGGAGAGGTAATATGGTATGCATCACAGGTTGACCCGTAACCAACTACTTCTCCGTAGATAACGGCATTTCTGGAAAGCGCGTGTTCCAGTTCTTCTAATACCACAACGCCTGCACCTTCACCCATAACAAAGCCGCTTCTGTCCTTATCAAATGGGATGGAAGCACGGAGCGGATCATCTGAAGTAGTAAGTGCAGTAAGAGCCGAAAATCCGGCTACACCGATCGGCGTAACGCTGGCTTCCGCACCTCCTGCCACCATCACATCCACTTCCCCATACTGGATGGACCGGAACGCCTCTCCTATGGAATGGGTTCCCGTGGCACAGGCCGTAACCACATTGATGCACTTGCCCTTTAACCCGAACTGAATCCCCACATTTCCGGCTGCCATGTTGGATATCATCAAGGGGACCAAAAGAGGATTGACTCTGCCCGGACCTTTCTCCAAAAGCTTTTTATGTTCCCGCTCTACGGCCTGCAGGCTTCCAATCCCGGAACCCACACTAACGCCCACGCGATAAGGATCTTCTTTTTCCATATCTATTCCTGACATTTCAAGAGCTTCCTTTGTAGCAGCAACTGCAAACTGCGCAAAACGCTCCATGCGCTTGGCTGCTTTTATATCCATATAATCCTTGGGATCGAAATCCTTTACCTCTGCAGCCAGTGTGGCCTTAAAATCCGTTGTATCAAACTGAGTAATGGGCGCGATTCCTACCTTTTTTTCCTTCAGTCCATTCCAGAAACTTTCTACATCATTACCAATAGGAGTTATTGCTCCCATGCCGGTTACTACCACTCTTCTATTCATACCGTTATTCTCCTTTTTACATAGCCATTCCGCCATCCACACTGATGACCTGCCCTGTGATGTAACCAGCCTGCTCTGATGCAAGAAATACAGCCGCAGCCGCAACATCTTCCGGCGTTCCAAAACGTTTCATCGGGATCTGGTCTAAAGAGGCTTCCTTAACAGAATCAGACAGTACATCCGTCATATCTGTCTGTATATAGCCGGGTGCTATGGCATTTACTGTTATTCCTCTGGTTGCAGATTCTCTTGCAAATGATTTAGTCATACCGATAACTCCAGCCTTAGCTGCGCAGTAATTGGCCTGACCTGCATTTCCAAGAATTCCTGATACAGAAGAGATGTTGATGATTCTTCCGCCCCTCTGCTTAATCATCTGACGGGAAACATGTTTCATGCAGTTAAATACCCCTTTTAAGTTCGTACTGATAACTGCATCAAACTCATCCTCCGACATTTTCATAAGAAGATTATCTCTGGTAATACCTGCGTTATTTATGAGAATATCCAGCTTTCCGTACTTCTTTATTACTCCGTCAAGAAAAGCACCTGAAGCTTCATAATCCGATACATTGCAGGCAATTGCTTCTGCTTTTCCACCATTTTCTTCAATCTCTTTTACTACCTGAAGGGCTTTTTCTTCAGAACCATTATAATTGACAATTACAGTGGCTCCTTCCAGTCCCAGCTTTAACGCGACTGCTCTTCCGATTCCTCTGCTGGCACCAGTAACCACCGCTATTTTTCCATCTAACATATCTGTCACCTCCCAGTTAAATTCCTGATAATTTATCCATATCTTCCAGTTTTTCTATATTAAAGACTTTTGCATCTCTCGTTATCTTCTTAATAAACCCTGCAAGGGTTTTTCCAGGTCCGATTTCTATAAACGTATCCACTCCGTCCTTTATCATGGTTTCCACACTCTGCTGGAAACGTACGGAAGAAGATACCTGTCGGATTAATAAAGGCTTTACCTCATCTGCCTCTGTCACATACCGGGCTGTTACATTTGCCACATAAGGGATCACAGGCTTATGAATTTCAATGTCCTTAAGAACGGCACCCAGTTTTTCACCGGCACCAGTCAGCATAGCTGAATGGAACGGACCGCTGACATTTAAGCCAATGACTCTCTTCGCTCCTGCTGCCAAAAGCTTCTCACCGGCTTCCTCAACCGCTTCTTTCTTTCCTGATATAACAATCTGCCCTGGGCAGTTATAATTTGCGATCTGAACTCCATCAATCCGGCTCAAAACCTCTTCAATTTCAGCAGCATCCAGAGAAAGAACGGCCGCCATCGCACCCAGTCCCGCAGGAACAGCTTCCTGCATAAGGATTCCTCTCTGTCTGACTGTTAAAATAGCATCCGGATCGCTCATCACACCCGCTGCTGCAAGCGCGCAATATTCTCCCAGGCTTAAACCAGCCGTCACATCCGGTCTGATCCCTGTTTTTTCTTCCAGTACTCTCATCATGGCGATCCCTGTCGTCACCATGGCTGCCTGCGTATATTCTGTAATATCCAGACGGTCATTCTTCTCAAAGCAGAGTTCCGGCAGGGAAAAACCAAGAAGCCCGGAAGCCATATCATAGATTTCTTTTCCAATTGCTGTCTGCTCATAAAAATCCTGGCCCATTCCGCAGTACTGCGCGCCCTGGCCTGGGAAAATAAATGCGATCTTGCTCATAGTCATAAACTCCTCTTTAACGGCCAAGAAGCTTCCCGGCCTGTTCCATCATTTCTTCAATCATTTCTTTACAGGTCTGTTCCTTGCTTATCATACCTGCAATCTGTCCGGCCATAACCGTGCCGTTAATAACATCTCCCTCTAAAACAGCATTCCGAAGAGTTCCAAGGGTTAAATACTCCAGTTCTTCAAAGGATTTCCCTTGTTCCTCCAGCTTCACGTACTCCCTGGTCATCTGGTTTCTTAAAGATCTCACCGGGTGGCCGTGTGTACGTCCTGTAACTGCTGAATCGATATCCTTTGCTTTTATAATTCTCTGTTTGTAATTGTCATGTACAATGGATTCTTTGGAAACAACAAATCTGGTTCCGATCTGGACAGCCTCTGCACCCAGCATAAATGCTGCTGCGATTCCTCTGCCGTCACCGATTCCGCCTGCTGCTATAACAGGAATGGAAACCGCATCTGCTACCTGGGGAACTAACGTCATGGTAGTCTGCTCTCCAATGTGTCCTCCGGATTCACAGCCTTCTGCAACAACAGCATCTGCGCCATAGCGCTCCATTCTCTTTGCAAGTGCTACGGAAGCGACAACCGGAATTACTTTAATCCCTGCCGCCTTCCACATCTCCATATATTTTTCCGGATTACCTGCACCAGTTGTTACCACCTTAATGCCTTCTTCTACGATTACCTTTGCCACATCTTCAGCATGAGGGCTTAAAAGCATGACATTTACACCAATTGGCTTATTGGTCAGCTTCTTTGCTTTGCGGATTTCATCACGCACCACTTCACCCGGTGCATTTGCTCCGCCGATCAATCCCAGACCACCAGCTTCCGATACAGCTGCTGCAAGATGGTGCTCCGCAACCCATGCCATACCGCCCTGTATGATGGGATATTCAATTCCCAAAAGTTGGGTGATTCTGGTATTCATTACGCTTCCACGCCCTTTGCTTTTAAATAGTCCATAACCTGCTGAACTGTTGTTAATTTTTCTAAATCCTCAGAGGGAATCTCAACTGAGTACTCATCTTCAAGTGCCATAACCAGTTCGAATAAATCAAGGGAATCTGCTCCCAGGTCCTCTTTAAAAGAGGATTCTGGCTTAATAATTCCAGCCTCTACATTTAACTGCTCTGCGATAATTTCCTGCATTTTTTCTAACATCTTCTAATCTCCTTTTGCTTCATCGTATTCAATTTATATGCTAGTACTTTGATTACCAAAGTATTAGTCCTATTTTTTACCACTCCATAAGAGTGGCTCCCCAGGTAAGTCCTGCCCCAAATCCGGCAAGTACAATCTTATCCCCCTGCTGCAGCTTTCCAGCCTTGTTCAGTTCATCTAGTAAAAGAGGAACCGATGCTCCCGACGTATTTCCATAACGCTCTAAATTTGTAGGAAACTTCTCTATTGGTACCTTTAATCTCTTTGCAATCGATTCAAAGATCCGGTAATTGGCCTGATGCAGGATAAAATACTTAATTTCACTTAAATCCGTCTCACTCTCGGAAAGCACCTCCAAGATTGCCTCCGGTACCGTTTTTACTGCAAAACGGAATACCTCCTGTCCATCCATGGTCATGTAGCCTGTATCCGGTTTGTGACCAGTGAGAAAGTTACCTGTTGTCCGTGATACGCAGTCCAGTGCGCTTCCTCTTGTGCCATCCGCACCCATGGTCATATAAAGTTTTCCATTATCCTCTATCCGTACTACTGCCGCTCCGGCACCATCTCCGAAAAGTACGCAGGTGCCTCTGTCCGTCCAGTCAATCAGCTTACTTAACGTATCCGCTCCGATTATCAGGCCTGTTTTATAGATTCCTGCCTGAAAAAATGCGGAAATTGTATGAAAGCCATAGATGAAGCCGGAACATGCAGCGCTTAAATCAAAAGCCATTGCTCCATGTGCACCAATAGCCGCCTGTACCTCACAGGCTCCGCTGGGAAAACAGCGGTCTGGAGAAGAAGTGGCCAAAACAATAATGTCCAGTTCTTCTGCCGATATACCCGAATCCTTTAATGCCGCCATTGCTGCTTTTATAGCAAGATCCGTGGTGCCGGACTCGGCCTCAGCGATCCGCCGCTCTCTGATTCCCGTCCTTGACTGGATCCATTCATCACTGGTATCCACAATTTTTGCCAGATCATCATTGGTGACCACCCGGTCCGGAACTGCTGAACCTGTTCCAATAATTTTTGTTGTCATAAATTTCCCCCATTCATGTTTCTGTTCCATTCCGGTACGTTCCGGCCTGGAATGAAATCATGCCTCGTTGGATTGTTTTATATCTCAAATATTTTGAATCTCAAAATAATATTATTAAAATAAATGCCCGTTGTCAAGATATTTTTTATATTTCCCGGTTCAGCAGATACTGATAAACCTCTCTTTTGCTGATTCCACGGTCTTTTGCAACCATGCGCATAGCTTCTTTTTTATCCATTCCCTGGCCTTCATAACGTTCCATATGTTCTTCCATGGAAAGCTCTTCAAACGCCTTTGTCTGCTCCATTCGGATCTCTTCAAAGCTCCTGCCTTCCACTACGATGACACATTCCCCTTTCGGATCCTCTGTTCGGTAAGTATCTAATGCCTGGGTAAAGGTTGTGCAGAATGCGGTCTCATACCGCTTTGTCAGTTCCCTGCAGATGGTAATTCTCCGCTCCCCTAATGCCTCATAAAGCTCTTCCAGCGTCTTAACGAGACGGTGAGGTGCCTCATAAAGAATTATAGTTCTTGTCTCATCCTTCAGTTCATTTAAAATCCACTGCTTCTCCTTTTTATCTGAAGGAAGAAAGGCTTCAAAACAAAACCTTCTGGTTCCCAGTCCTGAAAGGGTGAGAGCGGTTATACAGGCCGCTGGTCCGGGCAGGGAGGTCACTTCAACTCCTGCCTCATAACACTGTTTTACCAGTTCTTCTCCCGGATCTGAAATTCCCGGAGTTCCCGCATCAGTAATCAGAGCAACCATAACTCCCTGTTTCATCTGATCCACCAGATAGACTGCCTTTTCTACCTTATTGTACTCGTGGTAGCTGGTCATCGGCGTTTTAATATCAAAATGATTCAGAAGCTTGATGCTGTGACGGGTATCCTCCGCTGCAATCAAATCCACTTCCTTCAGCGTGTTTAAAACCCGGAGGGTAATGTCATCAAGATTACCGATGGGAGTGGCGCATAAATATAATTTACCTTTTTTCTCGTCCATTTTTCCTGCTCCCGTTAAAATTCTTTTATTCTTATAATGATTCAGGATTAATACCCGTAAATGGTATAAATCTCATCTGTATACACTCCCGGTTCCTTATAAACAATGACCGGAGCCTCCACCTTGATCATGGATCTCCCACCCCTGACAGCTTCAACAAGAACCATATTGGCCTCTTTATCAGCAAAGGGATGAACCATTTTCATTCGTTTGGGTTCCAGTCCCACACATTTCAATGCTGTTATAATCTCAATCAGCCTGTGAGGCCTGTGAACCAGATAAAAACGCCCTCCCGGCCGAAGAAGCCTGGCAGCTTCCCTGGTCACATCCTCTAACGTACACAGCACCTCGTGGCGGGATATCGCCTTTGGCAGATCGGGATTTTTCAAGCCATGGGAATCATTCATGTAAGGAGGATTTGATGTCACTACATCAAAAGAAGCCGCACCAAACAAACGGCTGGCTTCCTTTATATCTCCTCTGACAATGGTTATTTTATCCTCCAGATGATTCAGTGCCACGCTTCTCGCTGCCATATCGGCCACTTCTTCCTGGATCTCAAGCCCGGTATAATGAATCCCTTCATTCTTAGCTTCCAAAAGAATAGGGATTATTCCCGTCCCGGTTCCAAGATCAACTGCCTTTTCCCCGGGTTTCACTTTCGCGAAGCCGGAAAGCAGAACGGCATCCATTCCAAAACAGAAACCGTCCCGGTTTTGTATGATCTGATAACCGTTCCGCTGAAGGTCATCAATCCGTTCATTGTCTTTAAGCTTAATTGTCATCTAACTTGGATTTTCCCTCTTTCTTTTCCAGTGCTTCCAAAGCCTTTAACTCCTCATCCGTCACCTGAGTCTTCTCTCTGCGGCGTCTGGGCTTAAACCTTAACTGTTCGACTTTGTATTCTCTGATTTCCTTTTCGTCCTTTATCGTAACCACGACCTTAACTAACTGTCTGAGAACACTGACTGAATGAACCTCTCCCTTTAATCCGTCATCAGTGGTCACAAAATCACCCACACCCGGAAGTTTGCTGTTAAGCTCCTCATAGGTTTCTTCCTCATTCTTTAAGCAGCACATAAGCCTTCCGCATACACCGGAGATCTTGGTGGGATTTAAAGAAAGATTCTGTTCCTTTGCCATCTTAATAGAAACCGGTATAAATTCAGAAAGATAAGAGTGACAGCACAGCGTTCTCCCGCAGATACCCACACCTCCTACAATCTTAGTTTCATCCCTGACGCCAACCTGGCGCAGTTCAATCCTGGTTTTAAAAACAGAGGCCAGATCCTTAACCAGCTCCCTGAAATCAATTCTTCCATCTGCTGTGAAATAAAACAGCACTTTATTGTTATCAAAGGTATATTCCGCATCAATCAGCTTCATTAAAAGACCATGTTTTTTAATCTTTTCCCTGCAGATCTTAAATGCTTCCTTTTCCTTTTCGTGGTTCTTTTTCTCCACTTCATCATCTGCCCTGGTAGCCATACGGATTACTGATTTTAAAGGCTGAACCACCTTCTCATCTTCTACCTCACGGGCTCCAAGAACAACGTAACCATACTCAATACCTCTTGCTGTCTCTACTATTACATGATCTCCAGCCTTTACCTCCAGATTTACAGGATCAAAGTAATAGATCTTCCCTGCATTCCGGAATCTGACACCAATAACATTTATCATCAATTAATTCTCCTTCATAACAAGCAGCATAAGCTCCATCGCCAGTTCCATATTTACATTGGCATTTAAACGGACCCTTGCCTTATCTATGGCCTGCAGAATCAGTTCGATTCCCTCATAAGAGCTGGCAGCGCTCATCTCCTTCATTGTATTAAATTCTTCTTTAAAAACAAGAAGATTGATATCCTGTGTTACTTTAAACATTAAAACATCCCGATACCACAGCTGCATAAAATCAAGGCAGTCAGATAAATCCGGATCCTGTTCCTTCAGCTTCCTGGTATAATTTAAGAGTTCCATGATATCCATCTCTTTTAAATGCTTCAGCATATGGATTAACTCCATATACAGCGCCTGAAATTCTTCTGACGCAGCAAGATGAATGGCACGTCCTAAGTTTCCCCTGGCAAAAGCCCCGTATACTTCTGCCCTGCTCTCACTGATCCCCAGCGATCCTGTCAGATAGGAAGTAACAACGCTATCCTTTAACGGCTTTAACTTTAACTGCACGCATCTGGAGAGAATTGTAGGCAAAAATGCCTCCTGATTGGTAGTAAGAAGCATAATAACTACATAGGACGGCGGTTCCTCTATGGTCTTTAACAGGGCATTCTGGGCCTGAACCGTCATCTTTTCCGCCTCATCAACAATATAAATTTTATAATAGCTGCTATAAGGTCGTATCATAATCGTATCCTGTATCTGACTACGGATGTCATCTACACCGATACCGGCTGTTTTTTCATGTGTGACAAAAATAAGATCCGGGTGATTTCCACTCATGACCTGCTTGCAGGCATGACACTGCATACACGGCTCACTGGTCCCTTTTTCACACAGCAAAGTCATGGCAAATGCCTTAGCCAGAGATTTTCTTCCCATTCCCGCTTCTCCAGTGAGAATATATGCATGGGATACATGATTTGATTCAATCGCCTTCTGTAAATGTTCCTTGATTCTCTCATGACCGATAATATCGTGGAAACCTGGCATAGAGACACCTCCCTATCGCTGTTGTATGACCCGTTTTCTTAAAAACCAGCCAGTATCATTATAGCATAGAACGTTTTTCACCACAAGAAAGAAGTATTGGCAAATGTTATCGTATCCAATTAAAATTACATTATTTCATTTCCATACCGCCGCTTAAAAATTTCTCCAGATTTTCTCCATGGAAACAATGACCACCATCCCAGACATCATGATAAATTTCTTTCTCTTTTCCAAACAGACCATAAGCCTTCCGGATCACGTCCAGCTGCTCCAGAACATTTTCCATACCTCTGTATCCGTTTAAATGATCAGATCGGGCAGACTGTACCATCAGGGGTCTGGGCGCCAGTAATGCCCCAATGTCCCCCATATCCACATGCTCCCATAAATGCGGTACATAATTGCAGCTGCAGTTGCCATTCAGCCTTAAAAGAGAATCCGAATATCCATATAAGTATCCGCTTATAATTACCGTTTTAATCCGGTCATCCAACGCAGAAAGCCAGAGCGTCTGCATTCCACCACCAGAGAATCCCACACATCCAATGGACTCCTCATCCCATTCTCCCCGTTCCTTTACATAATCAATCAGCCGCATCAGGTCCCAGGTACACATTCCAATCACGGTCATTCCCAGGGGTTCTGCCATATGAGCAAGATGAAAACAGGTTGAATTCAAAAATTCACTCTCCTCTTCTCCCTGCAGCGCTGCCTCCCTTCTCTCCCCAAATCCCCGGCAGTCAGGGCAGAGAACTGCATAACCAAGTTTTGCCATCATCAGACCATAATTGTAATGAAACAGCTCAATTTTGTCTGCAACAGCAGGAATTTCCCGAACTCCGGCAACGGAATATTTCCCTGCTCCCTGATGACCCGGAGGTGCCAGAAAGCATTTCAGCTTTTCTTCTTTGCGATTTGGGGGTATCAGAACATAGACAGGCATATACACTTCCGGCTCTACCTGAAGGAGAATTTTCTCACGTATAATCCCGTCTTCTATTTCCACACGTTCCAGACATCTGGGGTTTAACGGGCAGTATTCCATGTTCTGCAATCCGATCAGGTTTTTTAACAACTCTCTTGTTTCCTCCTTCCATTTACCATAATCTGTTTTTGTTTCCGCACAAAACCTGTTTTTTCTGCCTTTTTCCTTCATTCTCTTTATAAGCTTCTCTTCACAGGTATAAAACCTGGTAACAGGTATTGTTCTATTCTTATTTTCCATATTCTAACCTTTCATTCATAGATAATATTAAAGTGAAAAACCGGCACAGAAACGATCCTCTGTGCCGGTCTTATACTCATTATTTGGTGGATGAAGCGAACCGGTCATACTGCTGCTGTTTCACTTTCAGCAAATCCTTTAATCCCATGTTGTCAAGCGTAGATAAATAGGAATCAAATGTGCTAAGATCTGTCGTTCCTGTAATAAATGCCACATTCATCTCATCTACATAAGTAGTAATATCAACCAGATATTGGGAAATAATATTCTGCTCATCCTTTGTAGAGTAGATGAAAGGCCATGGCGCCTTGGAAAATTTCTGAAGCTCCTTATCCTTATCAACATGCCATTTTGGAAGAAGTACATCTGTAGCCTCTACCGACTGCTGGGAAGGAAGACATCCTGCATTAATACCAAGCTGCTGAAGCCAGTTGTTATCTGAAGCTTTTTCTGTATAAGCCTTTTTTCCGTCTGCTGATACCGTATAGCTTTCCCCTTCCAGTCCCCATACATAATAATTCTGTGCTTCCTCACTCATGGCATAATCTAAAAACTTAATGGCAAGAAGCGGATCCTTATCAGACTTGCTGACTCCGAATATATTGGCGATTGGGTTTCTTGCCAGATAAAATCCTTTTGATTCTCCGGAAAGAGGTGGAATACCTGCCATAATTCCTTTTTCACCAGTATACTCCGGATATTGCTTACTGTAAAGCTGAGACATCTGCCAGCTGTAATCAAATGTTGCACCAGTTATATTACGTGCACAGCGCTCTGTAATCTGGTCACGGGTAAGAGATGTATATTCTACTTCTAAAAGACCTTCTTTATAAAGACCATTTAAAAAGGTAAGATACTTCTTATAATTCTCAGACTCCGCGGCTGAGTAGTGTACCTTTCCACTCTCATCAGCATAAAAACCATCCACCAGGTTAAGGCCAAAAGCCGGACCAAACATATAAGGAAGATTCTTAGCTGTTACGCTTAATGGGATCTCATCTGTTTTATCTCCATTTCCGTTCATATCATTATCCCTGAACATACGCAGATCTTCTACAAACTCATCCAGCGTGGTTGGTACCGGCAGGCCCAGCTGGTCTAACCACTGCATATTCATCATGGTACACGGCTGGTAATTATCTGTCACAACGGTCTGAGGCACATAATAAATATGACCATCTTCTGCAGTCAGACTGGCTTTTATTGCCGGGTTGCTATCTAGAAACTTTTTGTAATTAGGCATATAATTCATATACTCATCAAGAGGATAGAAAAGTCCCCCGGTAATATAAGTCATATTATCGTCCAGATCAGGAAGTTCCACGATATCCGGAAGATCCGAACCGGATGCCAGCATTGGACTGACGCTGTCCTTATAATTGGTAGGTGAAACAAGAGTCCAGTCAATCGTCACCCCCGCGTTAGAAGCTATTTTCTTAATAATATCTGCGTTGGCATAGTCCACAGTAGAGTACCAGGAATTTTGTGCAAGAATACTGACCTTTGCATCAGGAGTGTTGGTGACCGGTGCAGCTCCCGTATAATTAAATTCAGCCTCTTTGCTTTTTTCCTCTTTTGGTTCCGCCTGGGTTCCCTTTCCTGAACATCCAGATAACGCTGCTGCAGCTATCATTGCAGATAATACTGCCGCTTTCCAATATTCTTTCTTTTTCATTGTAACATCCTCCTCATTTTTATTATATATAATCAAACATGATTATCCTTTTACTGCTCCCAGCATGGTCCCTTTCACCAGATACTTCTGTATAAAAGGAGTAAGGCATACAATTGGCACCATAGATAAAACAATGCAAACGTATCTGATCTGAATGGTAGACTGGGCTGCTGCACTGGCAGCTGTTGCATTGCCGGAAGCCTGCATGATCTCTGTAGAAGCCATCAGAAGAATTCTTCGAAGAAACAACTGTAAAGGCTGAAGATTCTGCTTTCCGATATAAAGCAGTGCACTAAAGAAATCATTATAGCGTGCCACTGCATAATACAGAGTTAAAACAGCCAATGTGGGCTTCACTAATGGAATTGCAATTTTTACTAAGATCTGAAGGTCATTTGCTCCTTCAAGATAGGCATTTTCAAATAATTCCTCAGCAATGCCTTCAAATGCAGAACGGCAGATCATTACATTATAAGCACTGACCAGAACTGGAAGTATCATGGCCAGTCTGCTGTTATACAAACCAAGCCCCGTCACGACCAGATAACCAGGTATAAGTCCACCTGAAAAATACATGGTAAATGCCAGAAGAAAATTCATTTTCTTTCTTAAGAAAAACCGTTTTCTGGAAAGCGGATAGGCTGCCAGACAAGTGAATACGATATTTAAAAAGGTTCCCGTAATTGTATAATAAAATGTATTTCCATAAGAAATCCAAAGATCCTTATAAGACATAACCATCCGGTAAGTATCCAGATTTATGTCAACCGGAAGCAGCGTTATTAATCCCTTGTTCACAGCTTCACCAGAGCTTAAGGAAATGCTCACAACATATACAAAGGGATACAGAGTAATACAGACTGCTGCCACAATCAATACCCAGATGCAGATATCAAACAGTTTATCTGTAATACATTCATTCTTAAACTCAGTCCATGTGCTTTTCTGATTCATCTCTTCCTCCTTACCAAACCGATGTTTCTGTCAGTTTTCTGCTCAGCCTGTTTGCCGTAAACACGATGACAAAACCGATCAGAGAATTAAACAGTCCCACTGCTGTGGCATAGCTATAATTCTGACTTCCTATACCCTGCCTGTAAACATAGGTAGAAATTACATCTGCCGTATCATAGATTCCGGAATTATAAAGCAGATAAACCTTCTCAAATCCCACATTCAGGAGATTTCCCAGTGACATAATGAGTAAAAGCACGATGGTTGGTTTAATGCTGGGCAGTACCAGGTAACGTATGGTCTGAACCTTGCTGGCACCATCCACCTTCATTGCTTCATAAAGTTCCGGCGCAACGCCCATAATTGCAGCTACAAAGATAATGGAATTAAACCCAAAACTCTGCCAGGAACCGGATATAACATAAACAGCCCGAAACCATTTAGGCTCTCCCAGGAAGTTGATTGCAGTCCCTCCTGCCTTAACTATCAGCTGGTTAATAATTCCGCTGGAGGGTGATAAGAAGTTTGTTATCATTCCGCAGATTACTACTGTAGAGATAAAATAAGGCAGATATGTAATAATCTGAGTCCCTTTCTGCAAATACTTATTTTTTAACTGAGTAATACACAGTGCAAAAATAATGGGAATTGGAAACCCAAATATTAATGAATAAAATGACAGTAAAAAAGTATTGCGGATCAACCGGAACGCATAAGGCGAATTAAAAAACTGAATAAACCACTTCAGCCCCACAAAGGTTCCTGTATAAAGGCCCGTCATTCCGCTGCCCGCCTTAAATTGTGTAAACGCCATTACAAGACCTGTCATAGGCAAATAGGCGAATATGAGATAATAGATCAAAACTGGTGCAAACATCAGCAGCAGATATTTATCTCTCTTTACATTTTTACGAAAAAGCATTTTTTTCTCTTCTTTTGAGAGTTTTTTTATCTCTGGCTCCGCTTTTTTTCTGGCAAGCACATTCATTTCTTTTGTCCCCTTCCATTTGATGAGTTATGAGTAAATTGTATAATTTGCCTTGTTTTTTTACTAGTTTCACTTTTTTCAAAGGCATTTTGCCCACAAAAAATGAATGAATCAAAAAAGGAAGCCATATTTACTATCCTTTTTTGATTCATTCCATGTTTTATATCCCGTTTATTTGTTTAATTATAACGAATCCTCGTCCGTTGTTTTCTCTCCCCGGAAGTCACTTGGGTTACACTCCATAATTGCTTTAAAATTTCTTCTGAATGTCAGCATGTTGGTATAGCCACATTCTTCCGCTATTTTCTCAAGGGGAAGAGACGAATTCTTTAGTAGATCAATTGCATGGGAAATTCTTCGCTCCTGTACATATTTTAAATAGGTCATACCAAACCGCTTTTTCACCAAAGCAGTCACATATTTACTGCTTACCGAAAAATGATCCGCTATCTGGGTAAGGGAAAGGTCCGGATTTCTGTCGTTTTTATTGATATACTCAATTAATTCCATATCATTCTGGAAATATTCCTCTCTTAATTCCTCAGAGTGGTCCATTTCAATAAAAAGCCCCTCCACCAGATTACTATAATATCCAATAACCTCATCCATTGTACGGTAAGAGGGGCAGACATCCACTCTTCTCAAAGGAATGCCGCACTGATCCCATATTGCCTGCATGGCTTTTACAACTGTAACATAAAGTTCGCTTAACAGCAGCTTTCCCGCATAAACAGAATTATCAAATTCCATCTGGTTTTTCTTCTCAATTTCCTCAAAGAAATGACTGATCGACTCCCGGTCCCTGTCCTTCATCCCCTTTGTCAGCTGTTTCACTCCATCTTTTGGAAAATAATAATTCATGGAACAATCTGACCGTGGATCATGGAAATAGATAGACCCTCTTCCCTCCCATAAAATCTTTTCAAGAGCCAGTGTTGCATTGTCACAGGAAACAGAAATCTCTTCCAGTTCTTCCTTTACTTCATCTGCTCCAATGGTCACCATGCACCTGGAATCCAGGGTCTTTTTCATTTTATCAAAAAACTCATAGAGCTTATCTTCCAGACGCTCTCCGTTATTGCTGTTAAAAATAAGATAGACATGTAAGGAATCCTTCTTATAAGAAAGAATCTTAAATTCCTCATCTGATTCCTGTTCTGCCAACAGTGAAATCGCCTTTACCGCTTTCTTTGCCTCATCCTTACTCCATCTTTCTCCATAATATAAATCAACCATTGCAGCCAGAAAAAATACCCGTTTTAACTGAACAAAATCAGTTAAAAATTCTTTATTACCGGATTCCCCGTCACTTCCGAGAATCAGGCTGTGAAGAATTCCCTGGCTGGCATAGGGTGACATGTTATGAACCTGCTGCATATACCCATTACGCTCTCCAAGAAGATCAACCACACCGGAGACAATTTTTTCTGCTTCGTTTTTTCCCTCTTTCCTGTCTTTCCCTACTAAAAGCCTGATTTTCTCAAACGGGGATGAATACCGGTTTGTAAAGAAGTAAGCAAGAATCAGATACCCCAGGCAGATAACGAACCCAAAAAGCAAAGCAAAAGAGCCCATATCAGACAGCTCAAAACCAAACTTGTCTTTATCTGCTATGATTTCATATGAAATTAAATTACTTACCTGAGAAGTCTGTTTAAAGATTCTGCCATCCTCTATTCCGGCCTTAATAACAGGTTTTCCATTATAGTAAACTGCATATCCCCGTGCTTCCCCCAAAGCAGATTTAAGCATGTCTTCTATCTTCTGATTATCAAACAGAACACAGATGATTCCTCTCTCTGATCCCGATCCATATTGATAGACTCCGCTGTATATCAGATATTTTTTAAAAAATGTCAGCTGGCTGTTATTCATGTTTAAGCAGGTATTTAAATCCGTGACTGCCAAACGGTCTTCTGACCACACTGATAAATCAACTTTGTCAGATAAATGAATAACCTCATCGCTCGTATATATCTTATTATATTTATTCAACATCAAAACAACATCAGAGATATTAAAATCATCGCCAGCAGTTTTCTGAGAACGTATATCATTCAATACCTGATATAAAAGATAAGAATCAACCGGATTTTGCATCTGAACTGTCATATACAGTTTATTAATCAAAGAGGAATTATTTAGATTTGTTATTATATTCTGGGCGCTGTATATCTGCTGATCCATCCCATTGGCAAATGCCTGGGCCTTGGTCTCATAGTATTTTACAGCCTGATTTTCCTTCACCTTCACAGCTTCAAAAATTACTGTGACAGAGTATATAAGAAAGCTTAATATAATTATCAGACAGTAGGACAAAAACATATTTTTAAAGAATCTGCTCTTACGGGCCTCCATAGCATTCATATTTTGATCACCTTATTCTACCCCTTACATTTTCTATCGTTTTTTCACTGTACAAAATCTCATTTATAATATACCAAACCCGCTGATTGATAGCAAGGACATTCACCCGGTCTCATATTCACCATCCAAATATCAAACTTCTAATAGTAAAATTCTATGGTATATTATTTATCTGAGAATGAATTTGGATTATTTTATGCATATTCGATATAATTTTAACGATTTTAATCTTTTACAAAAGCATTATTACATAATATTAAGGTATTATTTTTCAATTTTGTGGTGTTTTATACAATTTCCAACATTTTTCAACACTATTTATGTTGAGAATATCTCAATCGTGAAGTATACTTAACATAAATGGCAATACTGTTAAAAATGACAAGACGGGAGATGATTGCAATTTTAGGAATGGTTATTGCAGACGATGAAAAAAAGATCTGTAAGCTCATCGAATATTTAGTTAATTGGGATGAAATTGGCATCCGGCTGCTGGGAACCGCATACGACGGTTTAACTGCGCTGCAGCTGATCAATGAAAAGAAACCGGATATTCTTCTTACAGATATCCGAATGCCTGGAATGGATGGACTTCGTCTGATTGAAGAAGCAAAAATGCAGAATGAGATTCTCAAATGCATCATCATCAGCGGATATAAAGACTTTCAGTATGCCCAGCAGGGAATGAGATTTGGAGTGCGGGACTATCTGTTAAAACCAATCAATCAGGAAGACTTAACTCGCACATTAAAAAAGCTGGTTAAGGAAACCCAGGAACAGATGTCCATACAATCCTCGCATATGCGTCTTGAGGAGACTTTAAAGAGTTATACCGGAACATTTAAACACCTGTTTTTAAAGACTGTTTTACAGAAACAGCTAAATGAACAGGAGGAAAATATACTGCAGGAAGTTGAGAAAATCAATGCTGCTGATATCATGAAAAATTCAGCACGGTGCATTGCAGTAAAACCCAATATCAGTTACAGGGAATTTACAGAGGAAAGTTACCAGCTTCTGACGGAGAAAACTCTTGAAATAGCAGAAGTGGAATTTTCATCCCATAACTGGATCTGGATCTCAGAAGTGACTGGGGAAGGAATATTCTTTCTTCTTTTTTATGATGCTTTGGACCGGAAAGAGCTGCTGGAATCCATAAACCACATAAAAGAGCGCGTTCTCAGTCTTCAGGATCTGTTTCCCAGACTCTATTTTAATGCTGTCGTCAGCGAGCAGGCTGACAGCTCTATCCAGTTGATTCACCGGATTAAGGAGAGCCGGATTGCCATAGGAAACCGCTTTCTCACAGGTTTAAATACGGTCTCAGAGATTAAACCACCTGCTGCAAAACCAGCAGAATCAGGATCTGTTGACACCAGAATCTCTAAACTGCTGGAGGACAAACCAGACGCCTTTGACATGGCTGAGATTAAAAAATGTGTGGAAGCCGCAAAGCGTATAATGAAAGCCGAAGACATTACATCCTGCCTGCAGGTAAAGAAAAATCTTTTGCTGCTTCTAAACTATTACCTTAAGGGATTCAAGCAGCTGGATTCCACCCTGGAAGAACACGAAAAGGAAGCGTGGTTTTCTGAAATGTATGAGCACTGTACAAGTCTGGAGCAGACCTTCCGTCTTTTAGAAGATACTCTCTGTGAAACTCTTAAAAATGTAATGGATCATCTGAAAAACAGGGAAATTAAACCGGTTATCTATGCCAAGCATTATATAGAAGAAAATAAGGGAATTAATATTAAACTGGAAGAGCTGGCCAAAAATACAGGATTCAGTTACACCTATTTCTCCTCTCTATTCAAAAAAGAAACAGGGAAAACATTATCAGAGTACATCCAGATGGTACGGATTGATACTGCAAAAAAACTATTGACCGAAAAGGAAAGAAGCATCAGCGAGGTTGCCGAACTGGCCGGTTATAATGATATAAAATTTTTCACCAGACAGTTTAAAAAGACACTTGGCGTATCGCCCAATGAATACAGGAAATTATTTACAAACCGATAGCTGGGAGGAATCCGATTGAAAAAGCAATGGCTGAAAAACCGGTTCAATTTATGGATCGGTACTCTGATATCCTGGAACATTCTTTCTCTCCTTCTGCTTTTCCTGATTCTTATGGCGAACCACACACAGGAATCATATCTTGCTGTGTTCCTGGTCTTATTCATGGGCCTTGGACTATTTTCAATTCTCCTTTGGGGAAAGGCACGAATATGGGAACCCCTGCATTCAATGGAAAAGCAGGCAGAGCTTTTTAATAATGGAATCATTTTCACAGAGCTCTTTAAAAGTCTGGAAGGAATATCTCCCAGCTTTGATGAATTGTTATCAGGAATCCATACCAGTCTGGATAAAGATAAAATGATAGAAAATGCAAAACAGCAGGCCCGTTACCTGGCTTTACAGAATCAGATCAACCCGCATTTTCTCTATAATGTACTGGAATCCATACGTTCCGACGCCATTATGGCAGGCGTACCGGAAATTGGAAAAATAGCCGAAGCACTGGCCGTCTTTTTCCGCTACACGACTTCCAATATGGAAAGCCTGACAACGCTGGAAGAGGAGCTTTCCAATGTCAAAAATTATTTTATAATTCAAAAATACCGGTTTGAGGAAAAGCTTTATCTGGATATCCTGCTGCCGGAGGAGGAAGATCTTTTAAAGGCCAGAATTCCCAAACTTACGCTGCAGCCAATTGTGGAAAATGCAATTAAACATGGATTAGAGCCAAAAGTTGAGGGAGGAAAGGTGGTCATTGACATTGACCACAGCGATACCATCCTATATATATCAGTATCAGACGACGGCATCGGCATTGACGATGCTGCCCTGGAACACTTAAATGATACGCTGCTGCATATGGCTGGGGGCAATGGCTCCGTCAGAGAGGATAAAAAAGGCGGGATTGCACTGAACAATGTAAATTCCAGAATACGCCTTCTTATGGGGGAGGAATATGGAATTCATCTGTTCAGTTCTCCCGGTGCGGGAACAGAGGTTTCCCTTACACTTCCCTATATACTTGATGAAACAGAAAGGCTGGGATCATGAAACAGGAAGTACTGCGATACGAAAATATCTACTGTTCTGAAGGAAATCAGACTTTACTCAAGGGACTCTGCCTGCGTGCCTTTCAGGGACAGATCTGCTGTGCCATAATTCCTAATTTAATCGAGAAACAGAATTTTCTAAGTTTGCTGGAAGGTACCCTGAAACCTGACTCCGGCTGGATCTATTGGAATGGGGAGAAGCTAAACTCTTTCCGTTCTCAGGATCAGATCCGAAAACAGACCGCTTTTATCGGCAGGAATCGCGGGGTCTTTTCACAGCTGAGTGTTGAAGAAAATATATTTGTGGCAAACAGCAGAGTCTTCTGGTGGAACCGCGCCGCCGCTCTCTGCCGGAAGGCTCCTGATCTGTTCGAAGAACTGGACTTATCTCTGCCCGTTACTCCCAAAGCCCACACACTGGACTACGGCAGACAAAAGCAGATTGAACTTCTGCGTGCTTACGTATCGGGAAGAAAGCTGGCAGTCATCACAGATCTGGAGATGTTTTTATCAGAGGATGAGATGAAAGACTTTTTTGATCTGTCCGTTAAATTAAAAATGAAAGGCATGACTTTTCTCTATATTTCAGGAAGTGATTCCTCTCTATGGAAACATGCTGATGAAATCACCATTATAAAAAAGGGAAGGTCCATCAGCCGTGTGAACCCCAGTCATTTTATTCAGTCGTCAAACGTACCAATCATTACGGATGACCATGACATCAGTGACTTAAAGCTTAACCCCGTTCTTTCCTTAACCCGGTATGTAAAGGGAGGGGAATTGTTAAATATACTGGATGTGAATTCCGCAGAATGCAGTCATGCCATTTCCATACTGGAAGACTGCCGGTCAATAACGGCAAAAGCCATTATTTCCAACAGATATGATACTATTTTTCGTTCCGTTTTAAATGAAATTGTTTTTATTGAAGCAAGACCCCTGGATGAGATGATATTTACCGATATGACCATCATGGATAATCTTATCTTTATGCTCATGCAAAAAAAAGCAGGCATTCAGTTTAAGAAATCCTATCGAAAACTGGTTAAAAATATGACTGAGGGGATTTTTACGGAAAAAGAACTGTCAACAAAAGCGGATAAAGTCTGTGATGAATGCAAGCTGAAGCTGATTTACTACAGGTGGATTTTCCTTCGCCCAAAAGTAATGGTATGCATCAAACCGTTTTCATCCATTGATTTTCAGCTTCGATCCCTGACGATCAGTCTTCTTGAAGAATCATTAAGATCCGGGATTGCTGTTATACTCATTACAAACCATATGACAGAAGCATATACCATGAAAGGAAAACATCTTACAGTAGAGAATGGGCGTTTATATACCGATTAACGGTTCTCATTTCTCAATGTCTTATTCATTAAAAAGGCCTAATTCTGTCAGGCTTTTTTTTATCCCGCATTTCGTAAGATATCGAAACATCTACCCCCTTACAGCGCAAATTATACCATTGTCTTATTGTGTTTTTGCCTATAAAATAGTAATTACATTGAATCATTTTATGCAACTTGTATAATACGTGTTGTGAAAGGAGATTAAAAACATGAAAAAAAGAATCTTATCCATGATGTTAGTATCTGCCCTGCTGGTATCTGCTACCGGCTGCGCAGGGAAAAAAGCAGAAACTCCGACAGCCAGCAGTGAAGCTGCCTCCTCCTCTGCTTCTGCTTCTGATTCTGCTTCTGCTACTACAGGAGATATCAAAGTTGGCGTAATCTTAAAAACACTGTCCAGCGAATACTGGAGCTATGTAGCAGCCGGAGTAAATGCAGCCTCAAAGGATTTAGGCGTTAGTGTTGATCTACAGGGACCTGCTTCAGAAACCGCATACGACGAACAGAACAATATGATTGAAACCATGCTGGCGGGAGGCATCGATGCATTTGTAATTTCCCCCCTCCAGTCAGAATCAGTTGCCAGTGTAATCGGTGATGTAAAGATTCCGGTGATTACCGTTGATACAGATGCTGAGATCCCTGGAAAAGTAGCCTTTGTCGGAACCGGTAATGACAAAGCAGCCTATCAGGGCGGATTATTTGCTGCAGAAAAAGCCGGTAAAGGAACAAAAGCAGTTATTATCGGTGGTGTTGAAGGAAACGCAACCAGCGATGCCAGACAGGCCGGTTACACCCGGGCTATGGAAGAAAACGGAATAGAGATCGTTTCCGTACAGTATGCCCAGTCAAATCCTGATACCGCTGCCAATGTTATGGAAAATATGATTACTGCCCAGAGCGGTGACATTCAGATTGTATTATGTCATAACGATGATACTGCTGCAGGAGCTGCAACCGCCTGCAAACAAAGCGGATTAAAAGATGCAGTTATTGTTGGATTTGATGGAAATCAGAGCGGCGTTCAGAATATTATTGACGGAACCATTTCCGCCACATGTGCCCAGTCTGCCTACACCATGGGTTATAAAGCAGTAGAAACTGCAGTCAAATCAGTAAAGGGTGAGACTGTAAAATCCTTTGTTGATACCGGCTGTGAAGTTATTTCCTCCGACAATGCAAAAGACTATTTAGAAAAATTGAAAGGCTATTTAAAATAACCTGCTTGTAAGAAACAGAAAGGGTTGAACTGCTATGAGCTTAATGGAACTGAAACATGTGACGAAACGCTTCCCGGGAGTTGTGGCTCTGCGCAATATGTCACTGGATATTAAACCAGGTGAAATTCATGGACTGATCGGCGAAAATGGTGCCGGTAAATCCACGCTGATTAAAGTACTGACCGGGGTGTATACCCCGGAGGAAGGTACTCTCATCATGGATGGAAAAGAAGTCTCCTTTAGAAATCCCAGGGAGGCGGCCGCCCATGGAATAGCATGTGTTTACCAGGAACTTAATATTGTACGTCTTCTGTCAGTGACAGATAATATATTTATCAATAAAGCGTTGAAGAAGAAGAACAGCCCGTTCCTGGAATATGACAAGATGCATGAGAGAGCACATGATGTGATGCTGTCACTGGGACAGGATATTGATGTTAAAAAAGAATGTGGTTCCTATGGTATGGGAATACAGCAGATGGTTGAGATAGCAAAGGCTGTTTTAATTGACGCAAAGCTGATCATAATGGATGAACCCACCTCCAGTCTTGGAGAAAAAGAGGTTGCCCAATTAATGAAAACCGTCCGCTCATTAAAGGAAAAAGGGATATCCATCCTGTTTGTTTCCCACAAGCTGGAAGAACTCTTCGAACTATGCGACCGGGTAACCGTTATGAGAGATGGAGAGCATATCCTTACAAAGGACATTTCAGAAATGAACAATGACTCTCTGATTTCCGCCATGGTAGGAAGAACTCTGGATAACCAATACCCAAAGATGGAGACAACAAGAGGCAAAGAAGCCTTAAGAGTGGAACATTTAAACTCAACCGGAATTTTAAAGGACGTGACCTTCCATGCCAATTACGGAGAAATTCTTGGTTTTGCCGGTCTGGTAGGAGCTGGGCGTACAGAAACGTTCCGTGCCATATTCGGTGCTGACAACCACGATTCCGGAACTATTTATATTAATGAAAAACCTGCCACCATAAAATCTCCAAAGGACGCAATCCGCCAGGGCATCGCATTTTTAACAGAGGACCGGAAAGGCCAGGGTCTTGTTCTGACCCAGTCTGTACGTACCAATCTCATTCTCAGTTCCATGAAAAAATGTAAAAAAGGACTCTTTCTGGATGAGAAACACATAGACCAGCTAACCGGAGAAAATGTAGACGGTTTAAAAATTAAAATATCAGATTCAAAAGAAGCAGTAGGGCAGCTGTCCGGAGGAAATCAGCAGAAAGTAGTAATCGGCAAATGGATTAATACAAATGCAGATATATATATCTTTGACGAACCCACCAGAGGCATTGATGTAGGTGCAAAAGTTGAAGTTTATAACATCATGAACAACTTAATAAAAGCTGGTAAATGTGTGATTATGATTTCTTCTGAACTGCCTGAAATTATCGGAATGAGTGACAGAGTCATTATAATGAGAGAAGGAAAAATCATGGGTGAGCTTTCAAGAGACAATGATTTACTGAATCAGGAAACCATTATGAAAGCCGCCTGGGGAGGTGCTATACAATGAAAACAAAAAAAATGAAAGACATAGTCAGTAAGGCAGCTCCGCTGTTGGCACTGATCCTGTTGTTTATGATTCTGTCAATGGCAACAGACAAATTTCTTACAATGAATAACATGATGAATATCTTAAGACAGACGGCCGTTAACGGCCTTATCTCCGCAGCCATGCTGGTTGTACTGATTACCGCAGGCATCGATCTGTCTGTAGGCGCAAATGCTATATTGTGCGCCTGTGTAATGGGTATGCTCAAAAATTCACTGGGGATCACAAATCCATTTATCCTGATACTGGCCTGTATCATCACCGGACTTTGTGTTGGTTTTCTGAATGGACTTCTGTTGACCAAAATGCATCTTCCTCATCCCTTTGTATCGACTCTGGGTATGAAAAATGTACTTTGCGGCCTTGCTCTTTTAGTCGTAGCAACAAAAACCATCTCCGACTTTCCCGCAGGTGTTACTTTTTTAGGCTCCTCCAACCTGTTCAAATCAGCCGATGGATTTTCCGGAATCCCTCTGTGTTTTGTAGTTCTTATATTGATTTATGGAGTGTACCATTTCTTTTTAAATAAAACAGCACTGGGCCGAATGATCTATTGCGTAGGCGGAAATCCGGAAGCAGCCCGCTTATCCGGTATTAATTCGGACAACGTTCTGATCTTTGTTTACAGCTTATCTGGCTTCATGTGTGCCATTGCCGGTCTCGTAATCGTAGGACGTTCTGCAGTGGCAAATCCATCTGCAGCCATATCTCCCTATGATACAGATGCCATTGCAGCATGTATCATAGGCGGCGCCTCCTTCATGGGCGGAAAGGGAACCATCTGGGGAACATTAATCGGCGCACTGATGATCTCAACCATACGTAACGGGCTGACACTTCTTAATACTTCCAGCTCCGTTCAATATATCGTCATCGGTATGGTTATTATCGCAGCTGTATTTATCGATGTAACAAGATCCCGCATGGAAGCAAAAGCCAGAAGACTGGCGGCAAAATAAATATAAAAATGCTCTCTGACGTTATCATCAGGGAGCATTTTTACTATTAATATTTATATATTCTTTTTAATCTGCTCTGTAATCTTATCCAGGCAACCATCCAGCTCATCATTACGAAAACGGACTTGAATGCCGCACCGAAGAAGGTTTTCTTCCTTAAAATCCTCTTCATCCGCAAGAAATCTTCTGCATACTTCTTTATATTTAGGTACTTCCTGGCATCTTTCTCTCTCTATTGAACGCAGTAAGCGCTCTCTGTCATCCACCTCTACATAAATAGGGTACAAATACTCCTTCCCAAAATAATCCCTGGTTCTCTCATAAGACTCCAGCGTACCTATCATAAGATAAATACCATGACCCGACCGGTCAAACTGCCCATCGTCAACGGTAAAATAACTCCATGGTCCATATATGGTTTCGTAAGTACGTTCTTCAATCAATTTTTCTTCTTTCCGGAATTGTTCCAACTCTTCCCTGTTTGTAAAGAAATATTCTACCCCGTTTACTTCCCCATCCCGAATCGGTCTTGTTGTATATGGGATAATTGTTTTTAAAACCGGAATTCTCTCCAGAAGTTTTTTATAAATAGTATCCTTCCCGGAAGCACTTTTACCCATAATATAAAATATCCTGCTCATCGTTCACTACTCCAAATTTTATTATTTAACTGCATCGTCCATAATGTAAATATACTCCGCATTTTCATCTTCCAATCCCTGCACAGGAAGCTCCATCTCCTTATATGCTATAATCAGATCGATCAATTCCTTTTTTAAGACCTCACCGGGAGCAATAATCGGAATCCCGGGGGGATAGATATAAACAAATTCCGCCGAAACCCGATCTGCAGCATCTTTTAAAGATACTTTCCTTCTACATGAATCCATCCCCTGTGCTATGGTAGCCCGGCATTCCGGTCTGACCTTAAAATCACCAAACTCTTCCGCTTTATTTATTCTGCATGAGTATCCCCTTGTCTCCTTCCCTGCCTGGGAATCTATATCCAATAATGCCTGAGAAAGCCGTTCATAGCCTTCTTGCGTATCAGCCAGGGTCAAAATCCCCGTTACATAATCAGGACCGCACATCTCCATTTCCAAATGATACTCTTCCCTTAATAAATAGTTCAGCTCAGCTCCTGTAAGGTTTGATTCTCTAGTAGATACTATCAGCTTTGAGAGATCAACATCATATACGCCAGACTGACTCTTCACCTCTTCATTCAGAATCTTTAAATAAGAAAGCCCTTTCAGCCCCTCCCTTAATCCCATTATCCTCTCATAAAACTCTTTCATACAATCCTGTCCCTGCTCAGCCATAAAACCAATACAGTTATCTACAGAGGCTAACAGAACGTAAGAAGGACTGCTTGTCTGATACATATGCACGTACCGGTCCAGCCTGTCCATATTTACATATCCACTCTTTACATGCATAACTGCCGTCTGTGTAAGAGAAGGAAGCGTCTTATGCAGACTCTGAATTACCACATCTGCGCCAAGCTCTATGGCAGAAACAGGAAAGCCTTCCCCTTTTCCAAAAGAGAAATGTGCCCCGTGGGCTTCATCAACAATCAAAGGTAAATCAAATTTATGAACTATATCTGCAAGCGTCCTGACATCCGATACTATCCCATCGTAAGTCGGCGATACCACAAGCACAGCTTCCACTTCCGGATGGTTTTTCAACATTTTTTCCATCTCTTCAGGAAGTATTCCACCCTGAAGGCCAAATCCCACAATCAATTGTGGATAAATATATTCTACTTTTAAATCGTTGAGGAAAACTCCATGATAAGCGGACTTGTGGCAATTTCTGCTCATTAAAATGGTGCCGCCCCTGGATACCGTCCCGCTTATAGCACTTAATATTCCACAGCTGCTTCCATTCACAAGATAATAGGTCCTGTCACTTTTGTATACCTTCGCAGCCCAATCCATTGACTCCCTTAATATTCCCTGTGGATGATGCAGATTATCAAATCCATCAATCTCCGTAATGTCAATAGAAAAAGGATTGGTAAATTTCTTACTAAATGATTCTTTCCATTGCCTCTTATGCCCTGGCATATGAAACGGATAAAAATCTGAATTGCCATATTCCATTAATTGTTCTAATAGATCGGTTTTTTGACACACTTCACGAACCGCCTCTCTTAATGACTCAATGATCAGTTTTAGTAAACCAGCCCTTTTAGTATATCATTCTTATCCCATCTTTACAATTTTTTCTCACAGGGTTATAATAACGTGGAAACAGGAAGGAGAACACCAATTATGAGACTGATAGAATTTAAAATGGAACGCCCCGGTCTTGTATCCGCTGGGGATGAAGTCCAGATCATCGAAAGGGAAGGTACCAGCAGCTACAGTTATATCATAGATCCTGCAGTTGCCATGTCCGGATGCTATATGGGCCGTGACCGCATTAAATCAGATCATGGAATTGTGAAAGAGATCAAGCATAACGACAGAGGATATTATGTAATTGTAGAATTCGATGAATAGTAATTCTTTCATCGAATATTTTTTTACATGATAAAAGCCCTGAAACATCTCTGTTTCAAGGCTTGTCCTGAGACACCGGGGATTCGAACCCCGGACAACTTGATTAAAAGTCAAGTGCTCTACCACCTGAGCTAGTATCCCATATGCCCAAAGCCGGAATCGAACCAGCGACACGAGGATTTTCAGTCCTCTGCTCTACCAACTGAGCTATCTGGGCTCATGTGTAAAAAACACATTATCCATAAAAAATACCAACAAAAATTGCGGGGGCAGGATTTGAACCTGCGACCTTCGGGTTATGAGCCCGACGAGCTTCCAGACTGCTCCACCCCGCGTTATTCAATTATATTATATGCAGTGATTAGAATTTTAATCACTAAATGGATGGAGATGGATTCGAACCATCGAAATCGTCGATAACAGATTTACAGTCTGCCCCCTTTGGCCACTCGGGAACCCATCCATATTTATTTTTGATACAAGCCGATGATCGGACTCGAACCGATAACCTGCTGATTACAAATCAGCTACTCTGCCAATTGAGCCACATCGGCACAACTCTTCTCATGTATGATATAACACTTGCATACAGAATGGGACCTATAGGGCTCGAACCTATGACCCTCTGCTTGTAAGGCAGATGCTCTCCCAGCTGAGCTAAGATCCCATAATCAAAATTCAGTTGTACAACGACCCGGATGGGATTCGAACCCACGACCTCCGCCGTGACAGGGCGGCGCTCTAACCAGCTGAGCCACCGGGCCAAACCTTTTTGAAGGTTATTA
>NZ_JBANEW010000033.1:0-1999 GCF_049890855.1 Lacrimispora sp. 38-1
CCCCTCAGGTGGAGTACTGAGATATGCGACGAACGGTAAGAATCTTTATTCAATTAAAAAATTTATAGCACGTCTTTGTGCTGTTTTTAAATAGAAAAATTACTGTTCTTCTTTTTGAATCGGTTCCAGATATTCCGTCTTATTTTTCATCATTCCGTACACAATGTTCACCAAACGGCGCATGATACAGACCAACGCCTGAGACTTTGTCTTTCCTTCACCGATTTTTCGCATGTAATAATCATAAAACACCGGATGATTTGGTACTCCGTTCTTGGGTTTAGACACCATGGTTACTGCCAGGAAGTAAAACAGTCCATGCAACTGGCGGTTTCCTTGTCTGGAGCTTTGTTCCTTGCCTTTCCCGGCAGAGCTGAACTTTACAGGAGCTACTCCTGCGAATCTTGCCAACTTATCTGCACTGGGAAACCTTCGGATATCACCGATTTCTGCAATCAGCTTACTCGCTATGGAAGTTCCTATTCCTGGCATACTGGTCAGTTTATAATCAAAGCTAAGCAGGAGCTTCTCGATTTCTTTATCAAGCCCTGCTAATTCTTCTTTCTGATGCTCCAAGTCCCGTACCAGACTTGTTGTGATAAAATCTCTGGATTCCTGATATTCCCGAAAGGTATTTCCATCATTCTGAACACAGTCCAGAATTAACTCCGCTTTGTCTTTTTTGGCAATACGAGATATTTCCTTAAATTCGATTGTTAGGTCTTCTGCCGTCTTTCCCTGTAAATGGTCAGGGGATGGGTATGTCTTCCAAAAGTACATGGCACATTTCCCATCTATCTCGCTGAAGAATTTACTGTAACTGGGATATGCCATGGATATCTGCTCATGGAGTCCGTTCTTAAAACGGATACCGTCTTTGACCAGTAAATCTCTCCGATTTACCAGCTGTGCCAGTGTCCATTCGTTATCTTTTGGCTTTGCATCTGGCAAAGTATGCAGTTGGTTAATCAGAACCGTTGCCACACAATACGCATCATACTCATCATTTTTTTGAAGCATGGGTGCGCTTTTTCTCTGGTCATAAGCCAGGGCAGGATTAATGTCTTTTACTATATAGCCATTTTCAATCAGCCAGACAGCTAAACTTCTGCCGTGACCATAAGCATTTTCCAATCCATAAATGGGATCAAGTCCAAGATGACGGGATTTCCTGTTCACCTTTTCTGCCAGCTTTTTAAATTCACTGGGCTTGTTTTCTATCACCACTACCTCTAACTTTTCATTCCAGCAGTTTACCATCACTGCGGTATGACTTTCCTTATGCAGGTCAATCCCCACATAAAGAAGGTTTTCTCTTCTCTGCAATTCTCTCCCTCCTGATCTTGTTTCCAACCGATCAGTTCCCGTACCGGCAACCTCAGATGACAGCGTTAACTCTTTATGAGTCCGCAAGGGGACGACAGCCTATCTACAACAAACCAATGGGTGGAAGAACAAGTTATTTCTTTTATTGGTTGTTGATGTTAACTCTGTATGAAATGGATTGCAAGTCATTTTAAGTTTTATTTTCAGGAGAAGAAACATCAGAAGAAAAAGAACGAAAAAGGGAGCTACAGAAAGGGCGATTTTACCCCCTGTAACCCCCGGCAGCCCCATTTTACCATAGAACCAATTTTCTGTAAATCCCATGGTTCACCATGAACCATGGAGGAGACGATCTTGCTAAGCTTCTGATGAAATAAAATCAATATACCACTTTCAGCTTGCCCTGTGTCGCAAAATATTGCCCCTGTGTGACCTTTAAAACCGATGGTGGAACAGATATGCCATTCAAGCAATTAAACACTTCGTTGGGCAAATCTGAAAAAGATGGATTTTCCTCTCTTACCTGCTAAGTGTTTGGATTACTGTTACCTTCTGTTCGTCTTCCTGTTGCTTTTGCACTCCTCAAGTCGCACATTCGCAACCATTTATAAAATTCCGAACTGGAAAATTTTCACTCTATTTGCTACAAAAGCGTGGGTGAACCATGGGGTCG
>NZ_JBANEW010000034.1:0-64376 GCF_049890855.1 Lacrimispora sp. 38-1
ATTTTATCTGTTGTCATACCCGGAATAGTATCTTTTAGCATAGAAATCCAATACGGCCATATAATTATACAAAATGCTATTAAGGAATACCTATGAATGTAAGCATTGGAATGAAAGCCCCTGATTTTACCGCAATGACAACATTCGGACCTATAAAATTATCCGACTACAAAGGACACTGGGTCATACTGTTCTCCCATCCAGGAGATTTTACACCAGTATGCACTACCGAATTTATTGCTTTTGCACAGGCTAATGACCAATTTGAAGCTTTAAATGCTAAATTAATCGGTCTGAGCATTGACAGCAATCCATCTCATCTTGCATGGGTAAACCAGATCTATCTGCTGACAGGAATTCAGATTCCATTCCCAATTATAGCGGACCGAATGGCTGATGTGGCTAATCTGTATGGAATGATTGCTCCTGATGCTGCCAAACAGGAAACAGTCCGTAACGTCTTTTTCATCGACCCCGATCAGATCATTCGTGCAATACTTATCTATCCGCTTTCAAATGGAAGAAATATCTGTGAAATCATACGGCTTTTAACAGCCCTTGAAACAACAGACCGGTGCAGCGTAGTAACTCCTGCAAACTGGGAACCCGGCAGTCCTGCCATGGTTCCTCCGCCTCGTACTTACGACCAGCTTCTGAATCGAATCAATGACCCTAATGCAGAAAACCTGAATTGTATGGACTGGTTCTGGTGTTATAAAGATAAGCCCTGCTGATCCTTTTTCAATATAAAAAACCTCCAAGTTTAATCCTGAAGGTTTCCATTATGACCTATCCGAGAATCGAACTCGGGTTTCCGCCGTGAGAGGGCGGCGTCTTGACCGCTTGACCAATAGGCCAGTACGAATATAATTCATACAAAATCGAGGCGACAAGATTCGAACTTGCGACCTCTGCGTCCCGAACGCAGCGCTCTACCAAACTGAGCCACGCCTCGATTACGTTACGTAGTATAATATAAATCTGAGACAATGTCAACAGTATTTTCAAAATTTTTTATTTTTTTTTAAATTCTGGAAAAATAGCATCAAAATTCAGTAACTCTTTTAATCACCAGCTGCAGAACGCAATCCCCTGTTCTGCAGCTGAAACAGCTTTATGCCAGATCGAAAAGAGACAGCTGATTGGATTCGGGAAGATCGCCGAGAAGACCCAGATCGCCCATCAGATCGCAAACTGTCTTGCTGACCTTCGTCCGGTTTCTGAAATCCTCTCTTGATAAAAATCTTCCATCCTTACTTGCATCCACGACCGCATCTGCCGCTTTTTCTCCCAGTCCATCGATGCTGCTTAAAGACGGCATTAATTTTCCGTCAATAATCTGGAAATGTCTGGCTTTCGCCTGGTAAATATTAATAGGGATAAAATCATAACCCCTGGCATACATTTCCTGAACAATACGCATATCCCGAAGAGTGTCCTGCTCTTTCTTAGAAAGAGTATCAATCCGTTTCCTGTAATCAGCCAGATAATGCTCCAGCTTTTCTCTACCCTGGCACATCAGCTCGTAACTGAAGCCATTGGCCCGGATGCTAAAAAAGGACGCGTAATAGGCCAGCGGATAGAATACTTTACAGTAAGCGATTCTCCATGCCATCATAACATATGCGGCTGCATGGGCTTTTGGGAACATGTAT
The DNA here is from genome assembly GCF_049890855.1 of Lacrimispora sp. 38-1. Classification (NCBI taxonomy): domain Bacteria; kingdom Bacillati; phylum Bacillota; class Clostridia; order Lachnospirales; family Lachnospiraceae; genus Lacrimispora; species Lacrimispora sp. 38-1. The sequence continues at coordinate 1,656 of NZ_JBANEW010000034.1, forward strand.
TTGATCTTTTTACACGACCAGATATACCAGTCAGGAACTCCATGTGCCGTCATCTCCTCTTCCCAGTCGGGCTTCAGGCCTTTTCCCTTTCGCACACTTTCCATGATAGAGAAGGATAAACCTTCTTCCATTCCCATGGAAATTAAATATATCATAATATCATCTCTGGTACATATGGCAGTCTGGATGGTAGCTTTCCCTTCCTGGATGAGCGCCTGGGCGTTTCCCAGCCATACATCCGTACCGTGAGCAAGCCCCGCAATGCGGACAAGATCAGAGAAATATTTTGGCTGGGTATCAATTAACATCTGCATGGCAAAATCGGTACCAAATTCCGGCACTCCAAGCGCACCCAGTTTACATCCGCCAATATCTTCAGGAGTAATACCAAGAGCAGATGTGTCCTGAAAAAGTGACATGACTTCTCTGCTGTCCAGAGGAATATCCTTTACTGGGTCAAATCCGATTAAATCCTGAAGCATACGAATCATGGTCGGATCGTCGTGTCCCAGAATATCAAGCTTTAAAAGGTTATGGTCGATAGAATGATAATCGAAATGAGTGGTTACCGTCATGGTGGTCATATCATTGGCAGGTCTTTGTACCGGTGTAAAGGAATAAATCTCCTCACCATGGGGAAGAACGATAATTCCGCCAGGATGCTGGCCGGTGGTTCTTCTGACGCCAACACAGCCCTGTACAATCCGGTTAATTTCACAGTTGCGTTTTCTTACTCCATGCTCCTCGTAATAATTCTTTACATAACCAAATGCCGTTTTATCTGCAAGAGTACCGATGGTTCCTGCACGGAAGGTCTGACCCTTTCCGAAAATAACTTCCGTATAGTCATGTGCCTTACTCTGGTATTCTCCGGAGAAATTTAAATCAATATCAGGTTCCTTATCTCCCTTAAAGCCCAGGAATGTCTCAAACGGAATATCAAACCCATCCTTTGATAAGGGATGTCCGCAAACCGGGCATATTTTATCCGGCATATCACAGCCGGCCATGCCGGTAAATACCTTTACTTCTTCTGAATCAAAATCATAATAGTGGCAATTATCGCAGTAATAATGGGGACTGAGTGAATTTACCTCTGTGATACCTGACATATAGGCAACAAAGGATGAACCGACAGACCCTCTGGACCCCACCAGGTAACCGTCTTCGTTGGACTTCCATACCAGCTTCTGCGCTATTATGTACATAACCGCAAATCCATTGGAGATAATGGAATTAAGCTCCCGTTCCAGACGTTCCGTAACAATCACAGGGAGAGTTTCACCATAGATGGCATGAGCCCTGTCATAACAGATTTTTCTTAAATCTTCGTCTGAATTTTCAATGACCGGGGCACACTTGTCCGGCCGCACAGGTGATATCCTCTCACACATATCCGCAATTTTTCTGGTATTTTTTATGACCACTTCCTCTGCCTTGTTTGGGCCTAAATATTCAAACTCCCGAAGCATCTCCTCAGTCGTCCGAAGATACAGGGGAGCCTGGTCATCCGAGTCCTTAAAGCCCTGTCCGGCCATAATAATTCTCCGGTAAACCTCATCCTCCGGATCAAGAAAATGAACGTCACAGGTAGCGCAGACAGGCTTTCCAAACTGCTCTCCAAGGGTCACAATCCGCTTATTAATATCAATTAAATCCTGCTCTGTTTTTACCGTACTCTTTTCATCTCTTAACATGAATGCATTATTCCCAAGAGGCTGTATTTCCAGATAATCATAATAATTCACAAGCCTGGCTATTTCTGCATCCGGAATACCTCTTAGAAGGGCCTGATAAAGCTCTCCTGCTTCACAGGCAGATCCGATAATCAGGCCTTCCCTGTACTCACTTAGTACACTTTTGGGAATTCTCGGTCTTCTGGCATAAAAATCAATGTGGGAAAGGGAGATCAGGCGGTATAAATTAACCCTTCCCACATCGTTGGACGCAAGAATAATCACATGATAGGTGGGAAGTTTCTTAATCATGTCGGCTGACATGGTACTGAGTTTGTTTAATTCATCAAGTGTCTCAACCCCACGTTCCCTGAGCATTCTTACAAATGCTGCAAATATCTCTGCCGTACAGCCGGCATCGTCAACCGCCCTGTGATGGTTCGCCAGGGAAATATTTAAGGCTTTGGCTACCGTATCCAGTTTATACCTGTTTAAGCTGGGCAGGAGAAGCCTGGAGAGGGCCACTGTATCAATCACCGTAGGGTCAAATTCCAGCTGAAGCTTTTGTGCATTATAAGAGATAAAACTTACGTCAAAAGAAGCATTGTGAGCGACCAGAACCGAATCTTTGCAAAACTCCAGAAACTGAGGGAGGATCACATCAATCTTTGGATAAGGAAGCACCATACCGTCATTAATTCCCGTAAGCTGTTCGATCTCAAAAGGTATGGGTACGTCAGGATTTACAAACGTGCTGAATTTATCCCTGATTTTTCCGTCAATCACTTTTACTGCACCGATTTCAATAATCCGGTTTCTGGATGAACTGAAACCTGTTGTCTCAATATCAAAAACTACATAAGAATCAGAAAATGACTGATTTTTAGAATTCTCAACAAGCTGTTTTAAATCATCAACCAGATAGCCTTCCACTCCATAAATAACCTTAAATGTATCTCCCTTATCTAACGCATGGTTTGCATCCGGAAAGGACTGAACACATCCATGATCCGTAATTGCAATAGCCGGCATTCCCCATTTTTTCGCACGCTTTACCAGATCCTTTACTTCAGAAACGCCATCCATATCGCTCATCTTCGTATGGCAGTGAAGCTCCACACGCTTTTCTAAACTGTTGTCCGATCTTTTTCCGGTAAAATCTTCTGATTTTTTTATTCCAACAACTGATCCCAGGGTCAGCTCCCCATCAAACTTGTCTATGGTAGTCACACCCTTTATTTTGATAAAGCTGCCCTGAACAACTGCATTTTTTAAATCCTCAAGCTGTTCTTCCCTTGCAAACATTTTTACTGTAATGGTATCAGTAAAATCTGTTACATCGAAAATTATAATGGTCTTTCCGCTTCTTAATTCTCTGCTGTCTGTCATGATAATCTTGCCGCGGATCACAACTTCACCGATTTCCCCGTCAATCTTTTCGATTTCCATGGTTTCCTCTTCAAAATCTCTGCCATATAAAACATCCGGATTATCGGAACGGCGGCCATTATAGGAATTCTTACGGTAATCTTTCCATTCTTTCTTTCCCGATTCTGCCTCTGCTGCTTTACCAGCTTCCTTTTTATCTCCCTCTTTTTTTCCTCCCATGCGAAGCCCTGGAACAGAGGTCTGGGCTTCCTGCGTAAACGGAACTTCATCTGAATAGGAGGCTGCCAAAGAATCCAGAGGGCCATCTGCCATGGAAGGGCCGCCATATTCTTCGTCTGACAGATTTTTCTGCTGATTTCCAAGAGAGGTTCTGCTGACGATTTCTTCTACTTCCCGCTGCATCTGCAGTTCTTTCTGCTTTGCCAGGACATTCTCCTTCGGCGCAATAAACTCATACTGAACTTCAACAGGCAGACCGCATCTCTCATGAAAAATCTTTTCCAGCACGCGCTTTAGCTCTCCAGCTTTTTCATGAGTTACAATGGTATCTTCCACCGTCATCTTTAAAAGATCCGGCTCAGGGAACTGGCACTGCGCCTTTCGGAACATATTGTATTCTATGATACTGTAATTCTTAAGTTCCGCCAGAAGACTTTCCCGATAGATCTTCAACAGTTTCTGGGGCGTATACTGGCCGGAAAGACGGAACCGTTCAATAATCTTAATTGTAATCTGCTTCGATGGAAACAGCTGCTCTTTAATTCCTTTTTCCAGGCTGTAAATGTTTTGTTTATGGATCAGTCTTGGACTGTTTAAATAAACACGAATAGAGCTTCTATCCCTGTTTGATGTGACCTTTTCCACATCTACCAGATTTAAAAGCTCTCGTAATTCGTCTGTAATATGTAAATTTGGAAAAACTTCCAGAAATTTCTTTGCCATTCTGTCACCTATTGCATTTTCATAAGCTCTTCCTGAAGGGCGCTAAGAAGTTCTTCTTCCGGAACCTTTCTGATTACTTCTCCTTTTTTAATAAGAAGTCCTTCTCCGATTCCGCCGGCAATACCGATATCTGCTTCTTTTGCTTCACCTGGGCCGTTTACCACGCAGCCCATAACTGCAACTTTAATATCCAGGTGATCGTAAGAAGAAACCATATCTTCCACCTGATTTGCCAGTGAAATCAGATCAATTCTGGTTCTTCCGCAGGTAGGACAGGATATCACCTCTACTCCTCCCCGCCTAAGCCCCAGGGTTCTTAAAATTGTCTTAGCCGCCTTTACTTCCTCAAGCGGGTCACCGGTAAGAGACACACGAATGGTGTCGCCGATTCCCTTATGAAGAATAATTCCCAGTCCAACAGAAGATTTGATGGTTCCTGATATAAGAGTTCCCGCTTCTGTTATACCGACATGAAGGGGATAATCCGTCTGTTCTGCTATCAGTTCATGGGCTTTGATACACATAAGTACATCAGAGGACTTAATACTGATAACCAGATTTCCATAGTCCATCTCTTCGATCATGCGCACCTTGTTTAATGCGCTTTCCACAATGCCCTCTGCAGTAACTCCCCCATATTTTTCAATGAGATTTTTTTCAAGTGATCCGCTGTTTACTCCCACGCGAATGGGAATCTGGTATTCTTTTGCCTTATCCACAACTGTGCGGACACGGTCCAGAGAGCCGATATTTCCTGGATTAATCCGGATCTTATCAGCCCCTGACTCTATGGAAGCCACAGCCAGCCGATAGTCAAAATGAATATCAGCCACCAGCGGTATACTGATCTGTTTCTTAATTTCCCTGATAGCTGCCGCTGCTTCCATATCCGGAACTGCAACTCTGATAATATCACATCCGGCAGCTGTCAGCTTTTTAATCTGACTGACTGTTGATGCAACATCCTGAGTTTTCGTATTGCACATGGATTGGATCAGAACCGGATTGCCGCCACCGATGACCCGGTCTCCGATCTGAATTGTTTTCGTGTGATCCCTGTTCATAAGCGCCTCCATTCCCATGCTTTTATCAGGTGAATCTGCTGATATCATTAAACACTACAAAAATCATCAGCGCCATCAATGCAGCCATGCTGATCATATTTACAAGGCCCTCTTTTTCCGGGTCCATTCTTTTTCCGCGGATTGCTTCAATTATTAAAAACAGCAGTCTCCCTCCGTCAAGTGCCGGTATTGGGAGCAGATTCATCACACCTAAGTTGGCGCTTAAAAGGATACACATGCTGATAACATTCATAAGTGCCGCAACCACGCTGACAGTAAGCCCCGCTTTTACGGAATCGTCGATCATAACCACAATTCCCACCGGTCCGCTTAAGTCCTTTACGCTGGCTTTACCTGTAAAAAGCATCCCAAGGCTCTTCACAGTCAGCTTTACGTCATATTCCATCTCCATATAACCATGCTTAATCAGTTCACCGGCATTCGCTGCCTTTTTATTCTCAGGCGCAATCAAAATACCGATCAGATATTTTTTACTTTCTTCTGAATATTGGGGGGTAACGGTAACAGTCTGAATTTCCTGATTTCCTGTTTGTGGATCTGTTCTTGAAAACTCCACCTGGTTCATCTTCTCATCCGGTTTCATCAGTTTGTAAAGAATGTATTCCTGATACAAGGAAACTTTTTCTCCGTTAATTTTTAACAATTTATCCCCGGAACGCATTCCTGCTTCAAAAGCAGGCGAACCTTCCGTTACTTCTTTTATATAAGTGATATCATAACCGCTCATTCCCACCAATACCAGAGAAAGCAAGAAGGCAAGAATAAAATTAAAAACAGGTCCCGCCGCAATTACGGACATCCTTGCAGGGATTGATTTATTCTGAAATGCCCGTTCATCCGGATTTTCTTCATCTTCTCCCAGCATCATGCAGGATCCGCCTAAAGGAAGCAATTTAATGGAATACGTTGTCTCTCCCTTTTTAAAGTGTAAAAGGCGGGGGCCCATACCTATGGAAAATTCCACCACTGCGATACCATTCATTTTTGCAAATATAAAATGACCCAACTCGTGAATCAAAACAATTAAACCGAATACAAGAATTGCTACGATAACACTGGACAATTCACCACCTGCTTTCTATATAGTCATAAGCTGCAGCCTCTGCTTCAAGAATCTCTTCCACACTGGGATTCTCTTTAACAGTATGCCCGTTCATCGCTCCCTCTATCATATCTGTAATAGTAAGATATGTAATTTCCCTGTTCAAAAATCTGGCAACTGCCATTTCGTTTGCAGCATTAAAAACAGTTGGAAGCGTTCCGCCGGTACATCCGGCCTGATAGGCAAGTTTCAATCCCGGAAAATTAACCAGATCCGGTTTTTCAAAATTAATCTGGCCAATGGACCAGAAATCCAGACGGTCTCCTTTTAAATATCTCCGTTCCGGATAATAAAGGGCATATTGAATAGGAAGTTTCATATCCGGAGTTCCCATCTGGGCCATAACTGCTCCGTCTTCAAATTCCACCATGGAATGAATGATGCTCTTGGGCTGAATCACAACCTGTACCTGATTCATCTCCACATCAAACAGCCATTTGGCTTCCATTACCTCAAGACCTTTATTCACCATGGTAGAGGAATCTATGGTAATCTTCCGTCCCATGGACCAGTTTGGATGATTGAGCGCATCTTCCACCTTCACATTCCGTAACTCTTCTCTTGTCTTTCCCCGAAAAGGACCGCCGGATGCGGTCAGCAATATCTTATGGATGGATTTTTTGTCTTCCCCGTTGAGACACTGGAATATAGCACTGTGCTCACTGTCTACCGGGAGAATCCTGACACCCATTTTCTTTGCCAGAGGCATAATGATGTGGCCGGCAGTTACCAGAGTTTCCTTATTGGCAAGGGCAATGTCTTTCCCTGCTTCCATCGCCGCTATGGTTGGCCGGATTCCAATCATTCCAACTACTGCCGTAACAACAATTTCTGAAGATTTTTCCACAGCAGTCTCAATTAACCCCTCCATTCCGGAAACAATGCGGACAGGAAGATCTCTTACCAGGACTTTCAGTTCCTTCGCCTTTTCTTCTTCCCAGACACATGCTGTCTTTGGCCGGAATTTTCTGATCTGTTCCTCCAGCAGACGAATGTTGCTGCCTGCAGCCAAAGCGGTAACTTCAATATCCCCTTGGTTCTCCACCACCTCCAGGGTCTGCGTTCCAATGGATCCTGTTGATCCCAGGATTGCTATTTTCTTCATCTTATGCTGTATACTCCTTTTCTTTTCCTTAATTCCGCTTTCAGACAATTCTTTGTTGATTTTATCGTATAAATGTAACTACAAAATAGATGACAGGTGCTGTAAAAAGCATACTGTCAAAACGATCCAGTATACCTCCATGCCCCGGTATCAGCTTTCCATAGTCCTTCACCTGATGATCCCTCTTTATTGCAGAAGCAGCAAGATCGCCGACAGGTGAAATAATCGCTGCAAATGCACACGCCAGAGTGCAGGTGATCTGAGGATAATCAAGTACAGTCATTGACTCACCAAATACAGTAGCATATAAAAATCCCAGTAAAGATGCGCCTAAGATACCGCCGATTGCACCCTCGATGGATTTATGAGGGCTGAGTACCGGGGCAAGTTTGTGCTTTCCTATGAGATTTCCAACACAGTATGCACAGGTATCACACCCCCAGGAACTTAAAAATACCAGCCAAACCAGGTACTTCCCGTCACTCATGGTTCGGACCTGATATAGGTAGGATAACATAACTGCTACGTAAAAAAATCCAAAAAACGCTCCAGTTACTTCTTCTGTCTTATATTTAGGAAATGCAAAAACATAAACACATAAAAGAAGCATCATAAAAACGATTGACATATATAATGCATACTGCTGCATATGAAACCATAACAGCCCGTAATAAACAACAACGATAAAATATCCCATATATCCCATGGGATGATCGTGAATCTTAAGAACACGATACAGCTCATACAAACCAATCATGGATATGAAAATCGTCGTCGCAAACAGCAGGAGCCCACCACTTCCCACTGTTATAAGTGCGATCAAAACAAGAACAATTCCGCTTATCAGCCTGGTTGTAAACATCCCGCTTCCTCCCTCGTGATCACTTCACTCCTCCAAATCTCCGTTCTCTGCTATTATACGCCCAAATAGCCTTTTTCATTTCTTCCATATTAAAATCAGGCCAATAGCAATCAGAGACATATAACTCGGTATATGCCAGCTGCCATAAAAGATAATTAGACAGCCGTAACTCTCCGCTGGTACGGATCAGAAGATCCGGATCAGGAATATCATTTGTATCCAGATAACCGGCAAATTTCTCTTCCGTTAAAGATTCCGGTGTAATCTTTCCATCTCTGGTATCTTCCATGATCTTTCTGGCAGCCCGGACGATTTCATCACGTCCGCCATAATTTACTGCAATCACAAAGGTCAGACCTGTATTATTCTTCGTTTCTTCCACCAGGCGTGCGATTCCCTCCACAATATCAGAGTCAAAACGTTCTATGTCTCCAATCATCTTTACCCGCACATTGTTCGCTTTTGAGACCTTTAACAGTCTTACCATATAATAGCGGAACAGCTGCATGAGTGCACCCACTTCCTCAGTGGAACGCTTCCAGTTTTCTGTTGAAAAACCGTAGACTGTTAAATATTTTATACCCAGTATCGCCGCATCCTCAACTGTTTTTTCCACAGTAATACAGCCTTCCTTATGCCCCATACTTCTGGGAAGTCCCCGTTTTTTCGCCCATCTTCCGTTTCCGTCAAGTATGATGGCGACGTGCTCTGGAATTATTATATTATCCAATTCTTTATCCATAAAGTATCACTCCTTTTAAAACACAAAACAGGACAGGCATAATGCCTGCCCCCCTGTTTATTTTATACAGTAAGAAGATCCTTTGACTTCTCATCAGTTGCTTTTTCAATCTGCGCAACCATTCTATCTGTTAATTTCTGAATCTTGTCTTCTGCATCAGTCAGTTCATCCTCAGAAATCTCTTCTGCTTTCAGCTGTTTTTTAAAGGAGTCATTGGCATCACGGCGAATGTTACGGATTGCGATCTTCGCAGCTTCTCCCTTTTTCTTTACATCTTTTACAAGATCTTTTCTGCGTTCTTCTGTCAGTTCCGGAAATACCAGACGAATCACGTTGCCGTCATTGGTAGGATTAATTCCCAGTTCAGATGTAAGGATTGCCTTTTCAATGGCTTTTAACAGGCTCTTTTCCCATGGCTGAATCACGATCATACGTGCTTCCGGAATTGTAACATTACCAACCTGCTGGATTGGTGTTGGAGTTCCATAATAATCCACTTTGATCTTATCCAATACATGGGGATTGGCACGTCCTGCGCGGATCGTCATAAAATCATTCTCCAGCGCTTTTAATGTCTTGTTCATTTTATCTTCATATACCTGTAAACTCTCCTGCATATCGTCCTCCTGTTTTATGCGGTCACGATTGTACCGTTTATTTTTCCCTGCATTGCATTGGCAATGCCATCTTTTTCATTCAAACTGAATACCGCAAGGGGCATCTTGTTTTCCATACACATAATGGATGCAGTCAGATCAATTACACCAAGCTGCTTTTCTATTACTTCATGAATGGATATCTCATCAAATTTAACCGCATCCGGGTTCACCTTTGGATCGCTGTCATATACTCCGTCTATGGCTTTTGCAAGCAGGATACAGTCAGCATCCATCTCGATGGCGCGTAGTGCAATTCCCGTATCAGTGGAAAAATATGGATGACCGGTGCCTCCGGCAAAGAATACCACCTTTCCTTCTGAAAAATACTGATTTGCCCTGTCTTTGGAAAACAGCTCCGTCATGGCGCCACACTCAAATGGGGTCAGAATCCGGGTTTCCATTCCTGCATTCCTGAAAATTTCCGAAACATAAATGCAGTTCATAATGGTAGCAAGCATGCCAATCTGGTCTGCTTTTGTGCGGTCAATTGCATTACTGGTTCTGCCTCTCCAGAAGTTTCCTCCGCCTATGACAATTCCTAACTGAACGCCAGCATCAACGGATATCTTAACCTGCCGTGCAACCTCTTTAACAGTGGCCTCTTCGTAACCGGTCTTACTGGAACCGGCAAGAGCTTCCCCACTGAGTTTTAATAATACACGTCTTGGATTCATAGCTTAAACTCTCCTGTACTTTTGTATTGTCTTAAAAGATTATAGCATACTTTTAGATGGTTGGAAAGAGGAAGTTTCCCAGCATTAAGATTGTAAGCGCAACAAAAAACACCTGGATATTATATCCAGATGCTTTTCGTCTGTATATTAAAACTTATTCCATGGTAGCATACTGGAAGAACCAGAAGCCATATGGAGAATGCCATGTTCCTTTTAACTTCGGATTCTGTAACCAGAATTCATTGTAGTATGCAAGAGGTGCAACTGCTGCATCATCAAGGATCATTTTCTCAGCCTCATGGAGTTTTGTATAATGCTCATCAAGATCTGCAGTAGAGTTAGCCTCATTTAACAGTTTGTCAACTTCAGGATTGCTGTATTTTGCATTGTTGTTTCCGCTTGTTGACATCATCAGATTAAGCATGTTGGATGGATCATCGTAATCATATACCCAGCCGTCACGTGCTGTCTGATAATCGCCTGCACGACGGGTTGGTGTAAAGGTAGACCACTCAACTACTTTGATATCCATGTTAATTCCAAGTGTTTCTTTCCAGCAGCTCTGTAAATACTCTGCAACCGGTTTATGATATGCGATATCATTGATCATATATTCGAAAGTCGGGAATCCCTTGCCATCCGGATAACCGGCTTTTGCAAGTAATTCTTTTGCTTTTGCAACATCTGCTTCATGATTCTTCGTATTAAAGAAATCTCCGCCGTTGATTTCTCTTGTTACATCTTCAAAGAATTTTCCCTCTTTTGCATCAGTGATACCAGGTCCAACGAAGTTGGTAGCTGGAGAAAAGGTTCCCTGCATTACGGTATTAGCTACATAATCACGGTCAACCGCAAGGCTTAATGCCATACGAACGTCAGGATTGTTAAATGGTTCTTTCTGATTCTGGAAATCAATATAGTAAGTACCCATTAACGGTTCAACGTGGAAATCTTCTTTTCCTCTTAAACCTGGTACTTCTTCTGTAGGAACATCCTTGATCAGAGCAACTTCACCTGTCTGATAAGCGCTGTAAGATGCATTGGAATCTTCCATAAGAACGAACTTCAAAGTATTTACAGTAACTTTATCGGCACCCCAGTAATTTTCATTCTTAGCAAATGTCATATGGGAACCTGGTACCCATTCAATCATCTTGAACGGACCATTGGAAACATAAGTTTCAGGTTTTAATGTCCACTGATCGCCATTTGCCTCAACTGTTGCCTTCTGAACAGGGGACATGGTTGCATGTGTAACCAGCTTTGTGAAATAAACACAGGGAACAGCCAGTTCAACAACAAAAGTCTTATCATCCGGAGCAGTCACTGCAAGTGCATCAGGATTTCCTTCAGATGCTTCTTTATAACCTTTCACATATCCTAACATATCAGCACCATATGGAGCTGCTGTTTTCGGATCTGCAATTCTCTTCCATGCATATACAAAATCATTGGCAGTTAATGGAGAACCATCACTCCATTTTAAACCATCACGAAGATGGAATGTATAGGTAAGGCCATCCTCTGATACATCATAGGATTCTGCCTCTCCTGGGACAATCTTATTGTCCTGATCAACAATAAGCAGAGTTTCGAATGCCTGTACAATAATGTTCGCACCATCAACAGCACTATTTAAAGCAGGATCAATGGTCTCCGGATCCGGTCCAATCTGCACCGCAAGATCAAGGCCTGTAGTTGTTCCTTCCGCGGGGGCTGCAGTCTCGCCATTTGCTGCTGCAGTTGTAGTGGCTTCTGCGCCAGTTGTGGGCTGAGCTGATTTACTGCCGCCGCAAGCGGTAAGTAACAGACCAGATGCCATAACTGCTGCCAGTACAAGTGACATTTTTTTCATAGTTATTCCTCCTATAAAATTATTTTAATTAACGCAGTAGCACTTTATCCGGCTACTGCGCCAATTCATTTACTAAGCATAACATAAAAGCAGCAAAAGTTCAATCAGATTTTAATTCACTTTATCCAGATGATGGCAGGCAGCGTAATGTCCGGAGGAGACTTCTTTCCATTCCGGTTCCTGCGCCGCACAGAGCTCATCCGCATAAGGGCAGCGGGTACGGAATCTGCAGCCGGATGGCGGATTGACTGGGCTTGGCACATCTCCTTCCAGCATAATTCTCTTCGATTTCCGGCTTGCTTCCGGATCTGCAATCGGAATTGCTGATATCAGACTCTTCGTATATGGATGTACGCTGTGGAAAGTGAGTTCGTAACTGTCGGCAAGCTCTACCATCTTTCCTAAATACATAACTCCGATACGGTTGGAGATATGTTTTACTATAGAAAGATCATGAGCAATAAATAAATAGGTTAAGCCTCTTTCTTCCTGAAGCTGCTCAAACATATTTACTACCTGTGCCTGAATGGAAACATCCAACGCAGATACAGGTTCATCACAGACAATAAACTGAGGATCTACTGCCAGTGCACGGGCGATTCCCACACGCTGGCGCTGACCGCCTGAAAATTCGTGAGGGTAACGGTTTGCATGTTCCGAGTTTAGACCAACCGTGGAGAGAACAGAAATGATCTGCTCCTGGCGCTCTTTTCTATTAGCGGCCAGATGATGAATATCAATCGCCTCACCGATAATATCTCCTACTGTCATACGGGGATCCAGACTTGCATATGGATCCTGGAATACAATCTGCATCTTCTGACGGTATGGAAGCATATTGACCTTTGTAATATCTTTTCCTTCAAAATAAATCTTTCCTTCTGTTGGCTCATAAAGACGCAGCAGGGTTCGTCCCGTGGTTGTCTTTCCACAGCCGGATTCTCCTACAAGTCCCAGAGTTTCTCCTTTTTTTATACCAAATGAAACATTATCAACAGCCTTTACCACTTTCTTTTCAAATAATTTGCCACCGGCAACAGGGAAGTACTGCTTTAAATTTTCAACTTCTACCAGATATTTTTGATCCATTATGCATCTCCCTTCTGCGCCTGTTGTTTTTCAAACTCCTGTTTCTGCATAAGCCAGCAGGCGCTGTAATGAACTTCAGATATATCTGTATAAGGCGGCATTTCACGAAGGCAAATCTTCATACAGGATCTGCAGCGGGGCGCAAACGGACAGCCGGCAGGAGGATTGAGCATATCCACAGGACTTCCTTCAATCGGGATCAGCTTGCTGTGTTCTTTTTCAGTCAGTTTCGGAATGCTTCGGATCAGACCTTTCGTATATTCATGGCATGGATTGTAGAAAATATCATTGGCATCTCCATACTCCACCACTTTTCCTGCATACATAACAGCGATGCGGTCACACATGTTGGCAACAACACCCAGATCGTGAGTGATCATGATGATTGCCATGCCAAGCTTTTCCTTTAACTCCATCATCAATTCCAAAATCTGCGCCTGTATCGTAACATCAAGAGCAGTTGTCGGCTCATCCGCAATCAGAAGCTTTGGCTCACACGCCAGCGCAATCGCAATCATAACTCTCTGGCGCATACCACCAGACAATTCATGAGGATACTGCTTAAGACGTTTCTCCGGCTCATTGATACCAACCAGAGTCAGAAGCTCTTTTGCTCTTTCCTTTGCCTGATGAGAGTTTTTATTTGTGTGAAGCATAACAACCTCACAAATCTGATCTCCAATTGTATATACCGGATTTAAGCTGGTCATTGGATCCTGAAAAATAATTGATATTTCATTTCCACGGATTTTACGCATTTCTTTTTCCGTCATCTGATCAATCTGATGTCCGTTAAACTGAAGGGAACCTCCCAGTAAACGGCCGGGATATGCAGTAAGTCCCATGAGGCTATAGGCAGTTACAGATTTTCCTGATCCTGATTCTCCAACAATTCCAAGAACTTCTCCTTCACGCAAATGAAGGGAAACATTATTTAAAGCCTTAACTTCCCCCGCCGGAGTAAAGAAAGAAAGACGTTCATTCTCAATATTAACTAAATATTCACTCATCGTTTCTTCCCTCCTTTAATCTTTCAGTTTCGGATCGAACGCATCCCGAAGACCGTCACCCAACAGATTGAAACTTAAAATAATAACTGAAATCATGAGTGCCGGAGCAAATAAACGGTGCGGATAACTCTGCAGACCATTTAATGCCGCACTTGCAAGACTTCCCAGTGAAGGCATGGGCGCAGCCACTCCAAGACCAAGGAAGCTTAAAAAGCTCTCAGTAAAGATGGAAGAAGGAATCTGAAGTGTTGTAGTTACAATCAATGTACCAATACAGTTGGTAAGCAGATGCTTTTTAATAATATGACCGCTGGAAGCGCCGAGAGCTCTTGCAGCAGTTACATATTCCTGCTCTTTTAAAATAAGAATCTGGCTCCGCACAATACGCGCCATACCAACCCAGTAAAGCAGGGCAAATACAACGAAGATACTGATCAGGTTCACACCAATTACCTGAATCCACTCAAAACCCGGTTTTTGAGCCAGCGCTTTTAACGGCTGATCAAAAGCTACAGATAAAAGTACAATGATTAAAATATCGGGAACGGTGTAAATCATATCCACAATACGCATCATAATCATATCCACCCAGCCTCCGAAGAAACCAGCAATGGAACCGTAAAGAGAACCGATCAGTAAGATAATGGCAGAAGCAACCAGGCCGACAATGAGGGAAACTCTGCTTCCCATCATAACGCGGACTGCATAGTCACGTCCCAGGTTATCTGTTCCCAAAACATGAGGGAATACGCTCTCCCCCGAATCCATAGAAGCCAGTTCTTTTGCAGAATACTGCATAGGCGCTAAGTTTTCGCTTCCGCGAATCTGCTGTTCATAGCTGTATGGATATAACTGAGGTACTACAAATGACAGGATAAATACAACGATGATTACAAACAGGCTGATCATCGCAATTTTATTTTTCTTCAGACGTCTGATTCCATCTTTCCAGAATCCGACACTTTTCCGCATGACAGTAAGGCTTTCTTTTTCCGCATCACTGGCAAGGAGAAAGTCTTCCACATTTAACTGTAATGATAATTTATTCTTTGGCATCCTCTTTCTCCTTTCTCTTACTTCAGATTGATACGTGGATCAATGAATTTATAAGCGACATCAACCAGCACATTCATCACAACCATCAAAGCAGCGAGGAAAATTGTAGTGCCCATAATAAGAGGATAATCACGTCCTGTAATGGAACCAATAAATTCAGATCCGAGCCCCGGAATGGTAAATATTTTTTCAACAATAAAGCTTCCAGTTACCGTGTAAGCCAGCAGCGGTCCTAAATATGTAACCACTGGAAGAATGGCATTACGAAGTGCATGCTTGAAAATACTCACCAGCTGGGAAAGACCTTTTGCACGGGCTGTTCTCATATAATCCTGTCCCATAACATCCAGCATGGAAGAACGCATCAGTCTTGCAATGTAGGATGATGGGTAAAGAGCAAGTGCCATAACCGGCATAATATAATTCTTCCATGATCCAAGCCCAAACGTAGGCAAGAGACCTAACTTTAAGCTGAGAACATACATAAGTATGGTACAAACCACAAAACTGGGAACTGCGATTCCACAGGTACTGAATACAATAATGATATTATCTACGATTGTGCCTCGTTTGAACGCAGCAATGCTTCCAAGGGGAACGCCAACCATTACTGCTGCCAGAATTGCCATTCCTCCGATTCTTGCGGAAACAGGGAATTTTGAGCCAATAATCATGTTGACAGTACGTCCACGCTGTTTCACACTCAATCCTAAGTCTCCATGCAGAATATCTTTCATATAAGTTACATACTGTTCACTTAATGGTTTATCTAGTCCATATTTTTCATTTAATGCCGCCTGGGCCTGTGGGCTGATTGCCTTTTCTGACATGAATGGTCCTCCTGGTACCATGTTCATGACAAAAAATGTTACCGTAGCAACAGCAAAAATCGTTATAATCGCCATAGCAATACGTTTTATAATATATTTAGCCACTCTCATCAACTCCTTTTGTTGTAATGTCCGTCCGGCTGGAAACATATGTCAA
The DNA here is from genome assembly GCF_049890855.1 of Lacrimispora sp. 38-1. NCBI lineage: Bacteria > Bacillati > Bacillota > Clostridia > Lachnospirales > Lachnospiraceae > Lacrimispora > Lacrimispora sp. 38-1. The sequence goes on from NZ_JBANEW010000034.1 coordinate 17,889, forward strand.
TCGGAAACGGACACTGTTTGAATAGAAAAATCCCATGGATACCCATGGGATTCCCCCCAGAATCCTGTTACAAGATTACTGCATCTGTTTTGCAACTTCTTCTGCAAAGTTCTCTTCTTTCTTCTCAAGGCCTTCGCCTGTTTCGAAACGTACAAACTTTCTAACTTCTACTTTTCCGCCAACTTCTTTAGAAACCTGCTCTAAATACTTGCCAACTGTTAAGTCTCCGTCTTTTACATAAGCCTGATCTACCAGACAGAACTCTTTTAATTCCTTATTCAAACGACCAACAATCATCTTCTCAAGAATGGAATCTGGCTTGTCAGGATTTTCATTCTTAGCCTGAACCTTTAAGATTTCCATTTCATGGTCAATGAATTCCTGAGAAATTTCTTCTCTCTTTACATACTTTGGAGTTAAAGCAGCGATCTGCATTGCTACGTTCTTTAACGCTTCTTTAACAGTATCATTAACAACTTCTGCACCAGCTTCAATCAGAACGCCGATTCTTCCGCCGCCATGAATATAATCAACAACTACGCCATCAGTTGTAATCTTTTCGAATCTTCTGATATTCATATTCTCGCCAATAACAGAGATCTGGCTGGATAAAGCCTGAGCTACTGTTAATGAGCTGTCACTGATCCATGGCTCAGCCATGAATGCATCCATATCCTTTGCTTCAGAAGCAAGAACCTGGGAAACCACGTCAGCTACATAACCCTGGAACTGAGCGTTCTTGGCAACGAAGTCTGTCTCACTGTTTACTTCTACGATAGCTCCGGCTTTTCCGTCTTCACTTACTACAGTTGTAACAACGCCTTCTGCGGCAATTCTTCCTGCCTTTTTAGATGCAGCTGCAAGTCCTTTTTCTCTTAAAAACTCAACTGCCTTGTCCATATCACCGTCAGTCTCTGCAAGCGCTTTCTTGCAGTCCATCATACCTGCACCGGTTAACTCTCTTAATTCTTTTACCATTCCAGCTGTAACTGCTGCCATTTGTTTTTCCCTCCATCATCGATTAAACGTCATTGATATTGCAAAAGGTCTGTTCATAAAAATATGCTTCGACCCGCCATACAGCAGACCGAAGCATACGTTCGTCTGAATCTTAAGCTTCTACAGTCTCTTCTAACTCCTGAGCTGCTTCTGCTTCCTCAGCTACTGCCTCGCCCTGGTTTGCTTCGATTACTGCGTCTGCCATCTTGGATACAATTAACTTGACAGCTCTAATCGCATCATCATTACCTGGGATTACGAAATCAAGTTCTTCAGGATCACAGTTTGTATCAGCAATGCCGATTAACGGAATGCCCAGTGTGTGAGCTTCCTGAACGCAGATTCTTTCTTTCTTGGGATCTACAACAAAAATCGCATCCGGAACTTTCTTCATATCTTTGATTCCGCCTAAATTCTTCTCTAACTTTTCCCATTCTTTCTTGAGAGCAATTACTTCTTTCTTAGGAAGTACATCAAATGTACCATCCTGAGACATTGTCTCAATCTGCTTTAATCTTGCAACTCTGGACTGGATTGTCTTGAAGTTTGTCAGCATACCGCCCAGCCATCTCTCGTTTACGAAGTACATACCGCAGCGCTCTGCCTCAGATTTGATCGCATCCTGAGCCTGTTTCTTTGTACCAACAAAAAGGATTTTTCCGCCTTCTGCAGCAATATCAGATACTGCTTTATAAGCTTCATCTACTTTTACAACAGACTTCTGTAAGTCGATGATGTAGATACCATTTCTCTCTGTGTAAATATACGGAGCCATCTTAGGGTTCCATCTTCTGGTCTGATGACCGAAGTGCACGCCAGCTTCTAAAAGCTGCTTCATTGAAATAACGCTCATGTTATTACCTCCATTGGTTTTACTTCCGTCCGTTTCTTTTGCTTCCGAGGAGACCATATCCTGGCACCTTCCTCTGGAATCCGCAGACGTGTTTTTTGTAAGCCTTGCTAGTATAGCACAATATTTTTAACGATGCAAGTAATTTTTAATATTTCATGTCCAAATCAGAAGATTTCTGTCTTGTATCCGCAAAAAAAGGTAATCATTGCTGATCACCTTTTTTAAGCTTTTCTATGAACTATAAATCTTTTATATCGCGGCGTTCCGGAATGATTTTTGTATTACCTGCCTTGATGGATTTCAGCTCATCAAATACCACATCATTCAGGACCTTAATATAGGTACCTTTCATACCGGAAGATCTGGATTCGATAACACCGGCACTTTCAAACTTCCGCAGCGCATTGACAATAACAGAACGGGTAATCCCGACACGGTCTGCAATTTTGCTTGCGACAAGAATGCCTTCATTTCCATCCAGTTCCTCGAAGATATGTGTGATCGCTTCCAGTTCCGAGAAGGATAAGGTGCTGATGGCTGATTTCACAATCTGTACCTTTCTGGTTTCTTCTGCATTCTCTTCGTTTACTGACCTCATCATCTCAAGTCCTACGACAGTAGTGCCATATTCGCTTAAAATTATATCGTCTATGTCATACTGTGAATCCGATTTATAAATAAACAGAGTTCCAAGTCTCTCCCCTGCTATATCAATCGGTGTTATAATAGCCTGATATTTTCTGATGTTGTCACCGGTAAAACCAAGCGTTTCCAGGTTTACATTTTCTTTTGTAGACAGAATACTGAGCAGTCGTTCATTCAGCATAGTATCGACATAACCGCCTACCTGGTCTGCAATCAGTTCCTGAATCTCTTCGATGTCAGACGTGAGACCCACGCCAAGCACCTTACCCTTCTTGCTGATAACAAGAATATTGGAATTCAGGATCTCGGTAAGCACTTCACAGATATCGTTAAATACGACCTTATGCGAATTATTGTTATGCAATAATTTGTTAATTTTTCTAGTTTTGTCCAACAACTGTACGCTCATTGCCGAAAACCTCCTTTATAATTGATGTGAAATTTCGAAAAACGCTTTTAATAATTAAATATTATCACTATTATTTTCAAATAACAATAGTTTTTTGAAGATTTTCGATTTTCTTAATAATTTTTCTATTTCCCTATTTATCCGTGCTGTATCCGCACTGTTCATTGGAACATAATAACTTATTACCTTTTTCAACCATATAGGAACCGCATTTAGGGCACTTCTGGGTGGAAGGCTTTTGCCATGACATAAAATCACAGTCAGGATTTGCCTCGCAGCCATAATAAATTCTGCCCTTCTTTGTCTTCTTAATCACTACATCCTTACCGCACTTTGGACATGGAACTCCTGTCTTTTCCAGATAAGGTTTCGTATTCTTACATTCCGGGAAACCGGGACATGCAAGGAATTTTCCGTGAGGTCCATATTTAATAACCATATTCCGGCCGCACAGTTCACAAACTTCTTCTGTCACTTCATCGGCTATTGTAACAGATTCCAGTTCTACCAGTGCCTTATCAACCGCATCCTTTAAATCAGGATAGAAATTTTTCACTACCGTCTTCCACTGTACCGTTCCATCTCCCACTTTATCAAGAAGATATTCCAGATTCGCAGTAAATGTGATGTCTACAATGCTGGGGAAGCTTTGTTTCATCATACTGTTGACAACTTCTCCCAGTTCTGTCACGTAAAGATTTTTATTTTCTTTTGCCACATACCGTCTGGCTATTATCGTTGTAATTGTAGGAGCATAAGTACTTGGACGTCCAATTCCCTGTTCTTCCATGGCTTTTACAAGCGATGCTTCCGTAAAATGAGCGGGGGGCTGGGTAAAATGCTGGCTGTTTTCCAGCTTCTCCAGTTTAAGTATACTGCCTTTTTCCAGATTTCCAAGAAGAATATTGTTTTCTTCTTTTTCTTCTTCCTGCACATAAACAGACATAAATCCATCAAATTGAAGTTTTGAAGCGGAAAGCGTAAATAAATAGCTTCCTGCTTTTACCTTCACAGAGGTAGTCTCATACACGGCAGGCTGCATTCTGCTGGCTGCAAATCGCTTCCAGATCAGCTGATAAAGACGGAACAGATCTCTCTGAAGGGATTCTTTTACGATCACCGGTGTCAGGGTAATGTCCGTAGGACGAATCGCCTCGTGGGCATCCTGTATCTTAACATTGCTTTTCTTGTTCTGTTCTCCGTTTGCCAGATAACGGCTGCCGTACTGCTTCTCTATAAACTCCCTGGCTGCTACATCAGCCTCTTCTGCGATTCTGGTAGAATCAGTTCTCAAATAGGTGATGAGACCTACGGTACCATGACCGGCAACTTCAACGCCTTCATATAACTGCTGAGCCAGACGCATGGTCTTTTGAGTTGAAAAATTAAGTACCTTGGAAGCTTCCTGCTGAAGAGTACTGGTCGTAAATGGAATGGGCGCTTTCTTTACCCGTTCCCCTGCCTTTACCTCGTCAACCTGGTATTCTTTCTTGTGTAGACCGGCAAGTATGTTATCCAGTTCTTCCTTATTATGAATGGTAATTCTTCCATTCTTATCTCCATAGAATTTTGCCTTCAGTGTCTTCTTGCTTCCATCCTGCTTTAAGTCCGCATCCAGATTCCAGTATTCCTCCGGTATAAAAGCATTGATATCCTCTTCCCGGTCGCAGATCAGACGAAGCGCAACAGACTGAACGCGTCCGGCACTCAGTCCTCTTTTTACCTTGGCCCATAAAAGTGGGCTGATCATATATCCAACCATTCGGTCCAGAACTCTTCTGGCCTGCTGGGCATCTACCAGATCCATATCAATCGCTCTTGGAGTTTTTAAAGAGGTTTTCACCGCATTTTTGGTAATTTCATTAAAGCTGATCCGGTATACCTGTTTTTCTTTCAGCTCATCTAATTTCAGAGCTTTCATTAAATGCCAGGAAATCGCTTCTCCTTCACGGTCAGGGTCGGTTGCGAGATAAATCTTATCTGCTTTTTTAACTTCTTTTCTCAGCTTTGCAAGTATATCCCCTTTTCCCCTGATCGTTATATATTTTGGATCAAAATCATGTTCTACATCGATTCCCATCTGACTCTTGGGAAGATCCCTTACATGTCCATTGGAAGCATCTACTTCATAGTTTGCCCCAAGGAACTTTTTTATAGTTTTTACTTTTGCGGGTGACTCCACAATTACTAAACAGTTCGCCATACCAAACTCCTCGCCTATTGTTTCTTACCATAATATTGATGGGATGTCTGTATAATGCTGCCCTTTAATTCCAGTTCCAAAAGGACACTCATGCACTCGCTGACAGACAATCCACTGCATCTCACAATCTCTTCCAGATTCTTCGGTTGCAAATCTAGGCAACTATACACCATTTTTTCTTTTTTGGCAAGCCTGTTCTTATTTTTTTCATGAACTCTTAATATTTTACCGCTTTGTAATTTAAAATATTCCAACACAGTTTCCGGAGACAGCAATACACCGGCCCCTTCAGAAATCAGACAGTTGCAGCCTGTACTTAAGGGGTCTGTCACCCTCCCAGGAAGGGCAAAAATCTCTTTTCCCTGTTCCAGTCCAAGATTAGCCGTAATCAGAGATCCGCTCTTTTCCCGGGCCTCGATTACAAGAATCGCATCGGATAACCCGCTTATGATCCGGTTTCTCATAGGAAAATTCTGAGGTTTTGGTGCTTCATCAGGCATAAATTCCGTTATAATGCCTCCGCAGTCTGCCATGCGTCTGTATAATCCGTAATTTTCTTTTGGGTAACAGATATTGATTCCGCACCCCAATACGCCGTACGTCTCCTGACCTGCCTCCAGAGCACCCTCATGTCCCGCTCCGTCTATTCCGTTAGCCAGACCGCTGATAATCGACACTCCTGCGGCGGACAGCTCTCTTGCTAAGTATACCGCCATCTGGCGTCCGTAATTGGTACAGTTCCTGGCTCCTATGATAGCTGCTGCAGGTTTCTCCTCTGCTGGAAGATTTCCCTTTACAAAAAGACCCACAGGGTAACCATAAACTGATCGAAGCCGTTTTGGATAATCATGATCAAAATGAGTGATAAATCGTATTCCTCTTTTCTCTATTTGTTCCAGCTGGATACGAATGGAATCCATATAGGATTTTCGTTCTTCAATAAACGATATCTCACTTTGTTTTAAAAGCCCGCAGCCTTCCAGTTCCTTTCTTTCTATATTATATATCTTCTTATAACTCCCCATGTAATCATGCAGCTTTTTTATTTTCACCGCTCCAAGAAACGGAATGTGGGAAAGCCAGTACAGACATTCCCTTTCTTCCAGATTATCCATAAATACCTCCCCAGAACCTGCCTTCCCGGCTGCGCAGACCAGCAGCTTCAGCCAGATGGTTTTTTGTCATTTTTTCAGAGCCTTCCAGATCTGCAATCGTTCTTGCGATTTTAAGGATTTTCTCATATCCCCGGACACTTAGTCCCATTGATTCATAGATTTGTTTAAGAAATAGCTCTTCTGTTTTATCCAGGCTGCAGAATCTTTCCAGATCCGGTTTCTTCATAGAACTGTTAAAATGTATTCCTGTGCCCTTAAACCGCTCTATCTGCATGGATCTTGCCTGCTCTATACGGATTCTGATGGATGCGGACGTTTCCCCTTTTTCTCCCTGCAGCAAATCCTTATAACTCACAGGACTTGATTCTGCACAGATATCGAATCTGTCCAGTATTGGTTTTGAGATTCTTCCCAGATATTTATTTACCTGGCTTTCAGAACATCTGCACTTCGTTCTGTCCGGATAAAATCCACAAGGACAAGGGTTCATTGCAGCCGCCAATAGAAATTTTGCAGGAAATATGTAAGCCCCGTGAGTTCTTGTTATGGTGATTTCCCCCGCTTCCAGAGGCTGCCTCAAAATCTCAATGGTGGATTTTTGAAATTCAGTCAATTCATCCAGAAACAGTACACCACCTGAAGCCAAAGTTAACTCACCCGGCCTGGGAATGCGTCCGCCTCCTGCAAGTGCCTGAGGGCTGATAGTATGATGGGGACTGCGAAAGGGCCGCGTATTCATAACAGGAGTCTCCCCGGAAAGCAGACCGCAAACGCTGTATATTTTAGAGATTTCCATGATTTCTTCAAAAGAAAGAGATGGCATTATGGTAGGAATTCTTTTGGCAAACATAGTTTTCCCTGTGCCTGCAGGCCCGATATACATAATGTTATGCATACCCGCTGCAGCAACCTCAGTGGCACGTCTTAAAAACGGCTGGCCTCCTATGTCTGAAAAATCCACATCGTAATTCTTTCTTGCAGATCCCGGCAGTTTTTGATCAGCAGAAAACTCCGGCAGCTTCCTTATTCCATTTAAATAATCCGTCAAATCCTTTAAGGTATCCAGTCCCACAACCTGTATACCATTTGCGACAGATCCTTCTCCCCTGTTCTCTCTTGGAAGATAGCATACTGTCTTTCCGTCCTTTTTTGCAGCGAGAACAATAGAAAGCGCCCCTGGCACAGGTTTCACTGTACCATCTAACCCAAGCTCTCCGGAAAATACACAGTTCGACAAATTAGAAGACGGGATCATACCAGAAGCAGATAAAATAGCAATTGCAATGGGAAGATCAAAAGCAGTCCCTTCTTTTCTGATATCTGCAGGAGAGAGATTGATGGTTATCTTTTTGGCAGGAATGCGAAAACCCGAGTTTTTAAGGGCCGTTCTGACTCTGTCCTGCGCCTCCTTTACCTGGGAAGAAAGATAACCCACCATGGAGAAACCAGGCAGCCCGTCGCTGACATCCGCCTCCACAAGAATCGGGACCCCCTCTACGCCAATAATACCAATACTATGAACTTTACTATACAATTAAACACTCCTTTCAAATATAAAGGAAATAAAAAATGGAAATTCATGCAGAAATGCACTTGGAATATCCGGAACCGGATTAAATTTATGATAACTTAAAAAGCAGAAAAAGGCAACTATTTTCTCACTTTTTCTGCTTTTTCCAAGAAATATTGACATCACTGTCAACCCCCGTCAGACATCCCTTAAACCCCGGGAAAATTCAGGCATATATGGTCTGAAACGGAGAGGCATATGATTCAGCTGACAGACCGGATTTGTACGTTCCTTAATAGAAATGCTCTTCCTGAAGCGTCTGAAAAGATCTTCGTATTCGTCCTCTTTTGCCGATTTTGTAATCTTATCTTCCCATTGGGGTGACAAAAAGTCAGTCAGATACCAGGGGCGGAATGCCGGATGGAGAACTGCCTTTTTTCTGTTCGCATCATATATTACCCAGTTCTCTCCTGAGAGGCGATCCGCAAAATGGGGTGCAAGAAGAACAATTATGTCATTCTTAGGACCGATTCGGCTTACCAGTAAATCTCCCTCCATCTCTAAAAAGCGGACAAATCCAGTCAGATGGTGTGTCTCATTATCGACAAAGCGGCACATATGAAATATGTCATAAACAGCCTGAATCTGAAGCATGCTGACAATACCGGCTCCTGCACGAAATCCGCAGATCAGAAAACGGTAAATCTTATCTGCGCGCTCCATATCATTACTTAAAGCAGCTTTGTAAACAACTTCATAGGCTTCCTCGGAAATCTTAGTTCTGATTGCTGCTATCACCTTATCAGCCTTTTGGGAATCAGTGGTCACTTCTTCATATTGACAGAACAGTTCCATGGTTATACCGTCATCCTTAAGCCGTATCATCACATTATCGTGACCCTTCTTACTGGCCCACGCGGTATAAACACCGCTTAAAATCCCCTCTATACTGCTGTCACAAAGGTATATCGTCTTCATACCATAATTCCTCCGGAGCCTGCCTGTGCCAGCAGACCGGTATTGTCAAACAGGGAAAGCTGCCGGTAAGTGGCTGTAGAGCTGATATCCCAGACACTTCTCCGTTCCTCGCCTACCAGGTGGCTGGATATATAATCCTCTTCAATCTTTACAGGATACATCATCTTACCAGAACAGGTAATAAAATAATGAGCTCTTTTCAGTACTACCCCCATCTTTTTTAAAGCTTCAAAATCCAATATTCCGCTCCGTCTGGCAGCCAGTATTCGTTTCACGGACTTCACTCCCATACCAGGAACTCTCAGAAGAGTGAAATAATCAGCCCGGTTTACTTCCACCGGAAACAGCTCCAGATGCCTGAGTGCCCAGTCACACTTGGGATCCAGAAGAACATTAAAATTAGGGCGGTCTTCCGAAAGCAGTTCTCCCGCCTGGAAACCGTAAAAACGCATCAGCCAGTCTGCCTGATAAAGCCTGTGTTCTCTCAAAAGCGGCGGTCCTCCCGGAAGGGCAGGGAGGCTGCTGTCCTGATTAACCGGCACAAACGCAGAATAAAATACTCTTTTCAGATCATAATTCCTGTACAGCGCCTCTGCCACCATCATCATCTGATAATCATTCTCAGGCGTAGCGCCCACGATCATCTGTGTGCTCTGGCCTGCCGGTACGAAAGCAGGAGTCTTTTTATATTCCATCAATTCATAGCGATTGGTCACGATTCCATTCTGAATCTGCTTCATGGGTTTTAATATCTTGTCACGGTTCTTCCCTGGAGCCAGCTTTTTCAGTCCTTCTGCTGTGGGCAGCTCTAAGTTAATACTCATACGGTCTGCAAGAAACCCTGTTTTTTCAATCAATAACGGATCTGCACCCGGAATCGCTTTTACATGAATATAGCCATGAAAATGATACTCCTCCCTCAGCTTTTTTAACGTCTGGTAGATGAGATCCATGGTATAATCAGCACTGTTTAAAACACCGGAACTCAGAAACAGACCCTCGATATAATTACGGCGGTAAAACTGTATGGTAAGCTGACAAACCTCCTCTGGTGTAAACGCAGTACGGACTACGTCATTGGAAGATCTGTTGATGCAGTATTTGCAATCGTAAATACACTGATTTGTAAATAATATCTTGAGCAGAGAGATACACCTGCCATCCGCCGAAAAGCTGTGGCAGATACCTGCCTTGCTGGCATTGCCGATGGTTCCTGCCTTCCCCTTGCGGTCCACTCCGCTGGAAGTACAGGCCACATCATACTTGGCAGCATCCGACAATATCTCTAATTTTTCCTGAACACTTAGCGCTTCCTGTATTAGCATCTCTTCACCTCGAACATTTGTTCTTAACAAGAATTTTAGCATACTTATTTAAAAATTTCAAGCTTTTTCGAATATATGTTCTCTCTTTAAACAAATTTTTATTCATTGCATTTTACAGGAAGCGGACAACAGAAAAAGACGGCGAAATTCCCCCGTCTCTGTCTGTTATGAAACCGTTACCGGTTATCGTTATTCTTCAAATCCGCCCGGATTGTTCTTCTGCCAATTCCAGGAATCCCGGCACATCTCTTTCAGCCCCCGCTCCGCTTTCCAGCCAAGCTCCTTCTCCGCTTTCGAAGGATCTGCATAACAGGTTGGGATATCTCCAGGTCTGCGTTCCATAATTGTATAAGGAATCTTTAAATCATTGGCTTCCTCAAACGCGCCAATCACATCAAGAACACTGTATCCGATTCCGGTTCCCAGATTATAGATCCACACACCGCCTGCCTGGTTTGACATGGCTTTTAAAGCCTTTACGTGGCCCACTGCCAGATCAACTACATGAATATAGTCCCTGACACAGGTTCCGTCCGGCGTACCATAATCATTGCCGAATACTCCCAGGCGTTCCAGTTTTCCTACCGCCACCTGGGTAATATAAGGAAGAAGGTTATTGGGCGTTCCTTTCGGATCTTCTCCAATCCGGCCGGATTCATGAGCTCCGATGGGATTAAAGTACCGTAATAACATAACATTCCACTCCGGATCTGCGGTATTTAAATCAGTCAGGATCTGTTCCAGCATTCCCTTGGTTCTTCCATAAGGATTGGTGATGTCTCCCTTTGGACATTCTTCCGTGATGGGCACAAACTCCGGATCTCCATATACTGTCGCAGAAGAACTGAACACAATACTCTTCACTCCGTGTTTTCTCATAACATCACAAAGCACTAAAGTTCCTGTAATGTTATTATGATAATATTCAAGCGGTTTGAAGACAGATTCGCCCACTGCCTTTAATCCTGCAAAATGAATGACACCATCAATGGATTCTTTTTCAAAGATCTGCTCCAGAGCTTCCCGGTCCAGTAAATCCGCCTCATAAAAATTCAGTTTTCTTCCTGTAATTTCCATTACCCGCTTCATGGATTCCCTGCTTGAATTACAAAGATTGTCAACCACTACTACCTCTAAACCGGCATTGAGCAGTTCCACACACGTATGACTTCCTATGTATCCTGCACCACCGGTAACTAATATCGCCATGTTAACTTCCTCCTTTAAAATGTCCTGAAACTATTATAAGCAGGAAACCGGAAAATAACAATGTAGAATTTCTTAAAAACCTATGATTTTTATCTGATTTTTTCTATTTAAATATAGAAGCAAAAAAACCTAAAATGCTTTTAAATATGTTTCCTATGCGGTGAAACACACTGCCATCCGGGTGGAAATCTTCATCCACTTTCACATCTTCATCTTCTTCATCCTGCTTGATTTCTCCAGTTCTCAGTATGATTTGAATGCTCTTTGGCGATGGATTTCTTACTGATGTCATAGAGACAGGTTTTGCTTCTAAATCAATGTTTAGCAGGGTGGTATCCTCAGTGGTATATTCGTCCCACTTATCATCAATCATATTTTTTATGGTATCCTTGGCATTTCTTAAAACTTCAGTCTGATCAAGACCATTTCCTGCAACATCCAGGGTATCCGCCAGACCGTTTAACGTCTTTTCCGTGCTGCCATTTAAAGAATTACCCACTGTCTTCATCTGATTCTCCAGAGACCGGAAAAATACATTCATGGAATCAATGCTTCCTGATGCACTGTCTGTCATCTCTCCCATATCTGTCAGCGTATTAAGCATCTCATCATGATGACGGTTTAAAATTCCATTCAGTTCTTCCGCATTTCCAATCAGGTCATCCGCAGTATCGCATAGTTTTCCAATGGCATCGGACGATTGTATTACACCGTCTGCCGCGCCGCTAATATGATTTCTTTCCGAATAGAGATCTCCAAGAAGAACTTTTGTCAGCCCAATGAATTTTGTCATATCATCGGTCAGTACGGCTCCGCTTCCTGCCAGCTGTGGGAGTATCTCAGCAAGTGGTGCTGCAGCTTTTAGTGCAGCCTTTGAAGCAGAACTGGGGGAAGCGGTACTTCCGGTTCCCAGTGCAGAAGTTAAATAATCGGTTAATGCGTTGATTTCTGTAACAGAATAGCCTTTCTCATTAAATAAATAGGAGGAAATTTCATCCTCGTCAGCCAGACCTTCCTCTGTGACGTCATAAAGCAGTTCTTCCAGTTCCTCATCCCCCAGTCCCTGTGCCGAGGCGTTTAGTGAACCGGTTAAAGCCGTCAGCTGGGGAAGTATCTCTGCAAGCGCTGCAAGTTCCTTCGCCAGCGCCTGCTGCTGGTCTGTCAGTGTATTTAAATGCTCCTGTGTCTTATCAAGCTGCTTTAAGAATATCTGAGTTTTCATTCCGACTTCCGGTGAATTTGCCAGTCTCTGTAATTCTTCCAGTTCATCTCTGAGTTTCCTTACCCCCTCCTGTAAATCATTTAAATCCGGAGAGAGATCACTTAAAATTTCAGTTAAATGATTCGTCTGGCTTCTCAGATCATTTAACGCCGTTTTGGCATTCTGCGTGTGATTATAAAACGGTCTTAGTGTCTTAGACAGTCCATCAAGTGCAGCCAGCGCTTCATCTGCATTCTGATAGACCTTTCCCTTTGAATCCGCCACAATCTGTCTGGTTTTATTAAGACCCCTGATTCCACTCGATGTACTGTCAATGCTGTTCTTCATCTGATCCATGGTATTCAGTACCACATCCAGGCTGTCACTGATGGCATCTGCAGAATCTTCCATGGTTTCCCTGGCCTCCCGCAAATCTTTCACTTTGTCAAGCTGGCTGACCGTCAGCGGGACCATGGCAAAGACCACTCCGGAGAATTTAAAATCATCCGTACCAATGCGGATGGAATAATGTCCATCTTCTCCTGGAAGAGCAAAGAAAACCACCGTGCTTAGATTTCCTACCGTCTGCACCTGCGCACCCTCGGCCTCCAGGCTTAAGTTTTTATCCATATCCACAACAGCACTGCCCATCAGTGTCATATTGTTTTTATAGAAATCGGAAAGCCCTTCATTGGGCGCCAGGTCCACATTCACTTCGATCAGACCCTTTTCCCCTGCCAGCTCTTCCGCTTTTTTCTCCACTCCGTTAAGCCTGTAACTGACTGTAATATTCCAGGGCAGCTCCTTTTTTTCCGTTTTTGTCTGTCCTTCAAAATAGAATCTGTTTTCGCCTGCTTCCGGTGTAAAAGTTACTGAGCCGTCAGCCCCCACCTCCGGTTTGGAATGATCTGTCAAATTAATTACCTTTTCATAATTTCCGTAATCTACCAGCGGCTCACTTCCATTCAACCTGTAAATCTTTACCACGCTGCTTTCCTTTATTTCTCCATAGGGATCCATTGTCACGTAAAGAGTTTCATCGCATGGAGGCTGTATTTCCGATGCCAATGGCACCAGTACGGACTGCATGGAGATAACAGCCGCCAGCCCTATGGGAACTATTTTTTTATGCCTGTTCATTTGCATCCCCTCCTTTTAACTTTCCTCTTACTTTTGTGTATTTTAAACGCCGTCTCTCTTTTCGTCTGGACGCCCGCTCCTGCTGTTTTTGTATCTGTTTATCAAACAGACTGAGTAACGCCGGTAAGAGAGACAGTACCAATAACATGCTGAGAATCGCTCCTCTGCCCACAAGGCGTCCTACCTGGGAAATGGCCTGTATGGAAGACGTAAAAAACAGGAGATAACCCACCACGGTTAAAATGCCTCCCGATGTAAGTATGGATAATGTACTTTTTGAAATGGCGGCCATTGCTGAATCTGTGTTATTCATGGTTTTTCTGAAACCAAGGTAGTTATTGGTCATCAAAATGGAATAGTCAATGGTAGCCCCCAGCTGAAGGCAGCTTACTATGATATAGCCGATATATACCATACTGTCTCCCATCACGTAGGGCAGAGTCATATTTAAGTAGATTGCAACCTCGATTGGAATAATAACAAGAATCGGCACCAGGACTGCCTGAAAAGTAACCAGGACTACAAGTGCAACCCCTGCCAGGGAAAGGATGGATACCTTATTATAGTCATCAGTTAAAATATCACGGATATCAATCGTGGTGGGCGTCATACCAATTACATATGCATCATTGGGGTAAAATTCACGAATTACATTCTCAAGCTTCTGACTGCAGTCAAAGGCATACTGACTTTCCTGAACGGTATTCATGGATATAAGGAATCTGGCGTAATGGCTGCTTCTTAACTGCATACTGACCTTATCCGGCAGAAAGCTTTCAGGAATTCCTCTCGGTATCGTTCCTGACATGGAAATGGCGTAATTAACAAAATCCAGATCCTCCAGTGCATCCGTCAGCTGTCTTTCCGTCACCACCGAACCATTTGGTACGATTCCAATCATCATGTTGGATTTTCCAAATTCCTCATTAATCTTTCTGGTATCCTCATAAACTCTTGTTCCCGGACCTGCGCCGATGGCATCATCACCATAGTAAAAGGCATTCATGCTCTGACCAAAGTAACAGGGAACAGCCAGGATCATTGCTGTTATAAACACAGGTTTCCTGATTCTGTTCATCAGCCTTGCAAAACGGTCAAAGGGAGGCACAAAGGGTTTATGCGCAGTCTTTTCTATCATTCTGTTAAAATGCAGGATCAGAGTCGGCATCAGAAACAGCACCGTTGCCAGACTGCAGATAATCCCTTTTGTAAGCACAAATCCCACATCTTTGCCAATGGTAAAACGCATGAATGCAATGACTATAAATCCGACAATCGTAGTTGCTCCGCTGGCTAAAATGGAACTGCAGGATTCCTTCACTGCCATTTCCATGGCTTTGTTTATTTCTATACCGGTATTTTTTATTGCGGTGAATGTATGTAAGAGAAAAATCGAATAGTCCATAGAGACTGCCAGCTGTAAAATAGCCGCTGTCGAAAATGTGAAAAATGATATGGTTCCAAACATCAGGTTTGACCCCATATTCAATATAATTGCGATTACCATAATTAAGATAAACAGGAATGGTTCCATCCATGACGTAGTCGTAAGCGTCAGTATCAGCCAGATGATCACCAGTGCCATACCGATTGCTATGGTAATCTCATGAGTGATGGATTCCTCCCTCTCTTTACTGGATACCGCACTTCCTGCAAAACATCCCCGATCCTTTCCTACAATCCTGTATATCTCTTCTACGCCGGAACGGGTGAGCGGATTGTCATCCCCATTTTTGAAAATGATGTCCATCAATGCATTGCCATTGCGGTAATAGTCTTTCATGGAAAATACATCAACAGAAGCCATGTCTGTCAGTCCCTCATTTGCAAAAGATGCTCCCATATATACATCCGTTGCAAGATCAGGTCCTACTACCACATCCACTCCCTCCAGATCTGAAATTTCACTTCTGATCCGCTTTGCTTCCTGAAGACTTACGTCCCGCACCATGATCCGCGCCATACCGGGATATCCAAACTCATCTTCCATCACATCCAGCGCCTGTTTCGTCTGGGCAAACTGCGGCAGATACTTGCTTAAATCATAATTAACTTTTACAAAAGGAAAACAAACTGCACAGATAATGGTCCCAGCAAAAAATACACTTTCAATTAATTTTCCTTTAAAAACAATAAAATGAACTAATTTGTCGAAAAAGCTTCTGTTTTTTTCCATATCCCCCTCCATTTATAATCGATAATCTACTAATGGATACTTTATTGACTTTTCAACATGTGTATATTATAATACTAGTGTATATAACATTCAATAATCAATCTATTTAAATACATCTATTAATAATCACAGAATATTTTTCCGGCATAATACTCAACACATTTTTGAATATCGTCAATCAGAACCACAGTACGCGCCAAAGCGCGAAAGGAGGAGTTGTATGGATATGCAAAAGCAGGATCGACGCATACGAAAAACTCAGAGACTATTAAAGGAAAGTCTTCTGGAACTTATGGAAAAAAAGGATATTAAAAATATTTCCGTAAAGGATATCACGGAACTGGCTGATTTAAACAGGGGGACCTTCTATCTTCATTACGCGGATACATACAGTCTTTTACAGGAAATGGAAACCGAAGTATTAAATGATTTTCAAAATATGGTAAACAACTATCGGGAAGCATTTAAAAAAGCATCTCTCATGCCAGTTATTATACCCATCATTCAATATATTGAGGAGAACAAAAAGATATGTAATATCCTTTTTGAGAACAGCTCATCCAACGATTTTGTCAATCGCTTCCACACTCTTATTCTAAAAAATGGAACTGCCATTATCAAAGAACAATATCCCGACGCCAGGGATGTTACCTTAAACTACTTCCTGGAATTCATTACATACGGTCTCACGGGAGTATTGAAGCAGTGGCTGAATACGGATATGAAGGAGCCGAAAGAAGAAGTTGCAGAATTTGTTGATAAGGTTATTATGGGTACTGCAAAAAATCTTCTGATCATATAATTGTATGATAAATTTAAGACAATCCTTATGTTTCAATAAGCTTTAACCGATATATGGATAGTGGAGTTTTGTAACTGCATCTTATTTTACTGTATTAAATATTACATAAGGATGATCATTATGCCTACAAAGAAAACAAAAATAAAAGAACCCAAGACAAAGCTTAAAAAGCCCAAGGCTGCAAAAGTGAAGAAGGAAAAGCCTGCAAAAGCCGGGAAAAAGACTTTATTGCCAAAGAACAAAAGAGTTGTTGTTTTGCTGGTTGCAGCCCTGTTCATTGTAATTATCGGAGCTGCCCAGGCCATTATTCTGCTGTCCGTAAGAAATAAGAATACCGTAAAAGAAAAGGTGGCCAAATCACCGGAATATTATTTTTCAAAGGATGAAGATATTTCCTCGTTCACCGCAATTGTTGGCGACCGTACCTACGAAGAGCCGGAATCCGTTCCGGAAAGCTCAAAGGAAACAGAAAAACCGGACAGTACCAAGAAGGAAACCGACCCTGCTTCCACGTCCGATTCTGAAGGCAAAACTGCATCAGAAGACGATACTTCTGCCGCAGACCAGCAGAAAGACACATATAAATATGTAAAGCTGGACAACGCCTCCGCAGATTTAAAAAGCTATAAGGATTACCTGGAGACTCAGAAAAGTTTTATCGATGTGACTGAAGAAAGTACAGCAGCAGAAACCACTGAAAGTGAAACAAAAAGTGAAAATTCGGAATGCTATCAGCTTGCCGGTCCGTCCAGTGATTCCAAGTCCTATCTTTCCATCACTCTGGAATCCGAAGGCGACAGCGTGACTGTAACAGCAGGCAAAGGCAGTGAATCCTGGAATGACTATTTTAAAAACCAGTGGAATCAGCAGAAAAAAGTAATCTCCGATATAAAAAAGCAGCCCAAATCCGAGACCTCGATTGAGGAGGCCGAGAACACCGTACGTTCCCAGGGACAGGAAAAACTGAAGCTTACAGAGAGTGCAGATTCCTACCAGTTCATAGCATCTCCCGGTATATCTAAGATAGACGGAAAAGACTACTACACGGTACGGACTTACAAGCGGCTGCCGGACAACACACTAACCTATGTTGCCACCTATTTATGTGACTGCGCCGACAACAGCGTAAGCTTTCAATTTGATGAAATAACCGGACTAACCACCCCGCTGGGGTGACAAAAAAGCAGGACAGATCAGTAATTATCACTGAACTGTCCTGCTTTCTATTATAATTATGATTTTATTATATTCTGGTACCAGTAAAAGCTGTCCTTCGGTATTCTTCTCTGGGTTTCATAGTCAACATAGACGATTCCAAACCGATCATCATAGCCCTTCTCCCATTCGAAATTATCAAGAAAACTCCACAAAAAGTACCCTTCCACTTCCGCTCCGTCTAAAACTGCGCGCTTCAGTTCAGACAGATGGCGTGCCAGGTAATCAATTCTGCACGGATCATGTACACCTCCATCTAAAGATATTACATCCAGTGCAGACATGCCATTCTCAGTGATAAATAAAGGCAGATGGTAGGTATCATAAAAATTCTTTACTGCCCAGTACATGGCTTTCGGAGTAATGGGCCAGCCCATTCCGGTCTTTCCATGACCTGCAGGAAGCTTGCCAAGCACGATCTCTCCCGTCTCAGATACGGACACGGAGGTGCCCTGATAGAGATTCATACCGCAAAAATCGAGAGGCTGGCCAATCAGGCGCCCTTCTTCCTCAGTCAGCTGCGGCAAATCACTGCCAAATAAATCCCTGCATTGTGCATGAAACCTTCCTTTTAAGAACAGCTCATTCCAGAATGCAGAAGAAAAAAGCCAGTCATCCGCTCTTATTGAATTTTGCAGTTCTCCTGCTTTTGATGCCAGAAAATCGGTTTCTTCCACGGGCCAGTAAGCATTGCCGCAGGTAGGTGCATATCCTACCCTGCAATCTGGTATCAGTTCCCGTAATTTAACCACAGATTTTCCATGTGCCAGGGCAATATTCCGGCACATGGAAAGGATTCTTCCCGCCGGATATTTAATTCCCGGAGCATGAGTGCATTTATCATATCCAAGCCAGGTAAATATCTGGGGTTCATTAAAAGTAATATAATTCTTTACCCGGTTTCCAAATGTTTTTGCAACAACCTCTGTATACGAAACAAACCACTCAGGACTTTCTGGGTTTAACCAGCCGCCCTGCATCTCCAGCTCATTGGGATAATCCCAATGAAACAGGGTTACATAGGGAGTAATATGATGTTTCAGCAGTTCGTCCACCAGATCAGAATAGAAACGCAGCCCTTTTTCATTCACGTTTCCGGTTCCATGGGGTATCATTCTTGGCCAGGAAACAGAAAAGCGGTAAGCTCCTACTCCAAGCTCTGCAAGCAGAGCAACATCCTCTTTCATCCGGTGGTAATGATCGCATGCCACTTCTCCTGTATGTCCCTCAAAAATTCTGCCTTTCTCTCTTGCAAAGACATCCCATACAGACAGCCCTTTTCCATCCTCAAAGGCTGCCCCCTCGATCTGATAGGATGAGGTTGCAGTACCCCATATAAAGTCTTTTTTCCAGTCCATCCTGCTATCCCTTCACACTTCCTGCCGTAACTCCGCCAATGATGAACCTTGACAGGCATAAATAGATAATGGCAACCGGAACAATGGCAATGGTAATCAGCATATAAACCTGACCCATGTCAAATTTTAAGAAATCCGCACTTCTAAGCTGCGCTATTAATATAGGAAGCGTTTTTTTCGCATTGGATTTGAGCACAAGGGAAGGAACAAAATAATTGTTCCAGGAAGCCACAAATGCAAAGATTCCCTGCACTGCCAGAGCAGGCTTCACAATGGGTATTACAATAAAATTAAAGGTGTAAAATTCATTGGATCCATCAATTCTGGCTGACTCCACAATTTCCAACGGCAGATTGCTTTGAAAATAAGAAACCATAAAATAGAATATAACCGGTGCAGCCATAGATGGAAGAATCAGAGGAACAAAACTGTCCATAAGTCCCATTTTACCAATCAGGCTTAAGAAACCAAGGGTTGTGACCTGCGTAGGAATCATCATAATCAGGATGATAAAAAGATAAACTGCATTTCTGAATTTAAAATCATAGGCATGAATTGCATATGCCGTAAGTGCTGATACATATACTGCCAGGCCTGCGGAAGCACCGGCGATAAAGAGACTGTTTATTATTCCATGAACAACAGGCAGATTCTTGTTATGCAGCACATTATATAAGTTAGGACCGAATGATCTGCCTGGCAGAAATGAGAATCCCTTTGCAATTTCCGGATGGGATCTGGTCGCATTAATGATCAGGCAATAAAAGAAGAAAAGGCACAGAAAAGACAAGAGTGACAGTACGATATAAGCAACTGCCTTTTTTAAATTCATCGCTTTTCCCATTATTTTGATCCTCCTTTCTGTTTACCAGCACCGGTGAGTATAAAAAATACCACAAGACTGAGTGCTGCTGTAATAATGAAGAGTATTACGGATAAAGCTCCTGCCATACCATAGTTTTTGCTGAACAGGTGATTATTCAAAAACATGATTAACGTCATACTGGCCCGGTCAGGGGTTCCTTTTCCATTGGTAAGTACCTGGGGCACATCAAACATCTGCAGTCCGCCGATGAGTGAAGTGATCAGTACGTAAATAAATATGGGTTTAATGGTCGGCATTGTAATTTTGGTAAATATCTGGAAAGATTTTGCTCCGTCTATGGCTGCAGCCTCAAACAAAGCAGAATCAACTCCAAGAATGGCCGCCATGAGGAGTATGGTTGTATTGCCAAACCACATCATGAAATTCATAAAACCGATCAGTCCTCTGGTTCCCCATACTGTGGTAAGAAAACGGATCGGACTGTCTGCCAGCCCCATTCTTATTATAAGATTGTTCATTGGACCGTCATCTGAAAACAGGGCAAAAAACAGCATGGCAAAGGATGCCGCCATAATCACATTGGGAAGGTATATAATTGTTTTGAAAAAGGTACTTCCTCTCAGCCGCATTCTAAAATCAGCAAACCAGACCGCCAGAATCAGGGAAATGATAATCTGGGGAATAAAGCCGATAATCCAGAGAATCACGGTATTGCCTAAGTACTTTAGGAGATCACTCTGAAAAATGGTGATATAATTCTCAAATCCGACAAAATTAGGTCCGATCTGAGTCAACCCTGAACGGTAATTTTCAAACATACTGTTATAAAACGTAGATATCAGGGGGATAAAGGAAAATACTAAATATGTAACAAAAAAAGGTATTAAAAAAATGTATCCCCATTTTGAATAGCTGACTTTCTTTCTGGCTTTTGCCTTTTTTTCTCTTACCATGATGGAGCCTCCTGTTTTCATACAGGGCGGGAAAATCCCGCCCTGTATCTTACTGCTACTGTGTTTCTAATTCCGGATATTTCTCTTGTGCAGATGTGTAGAAATTCTTAAGTGCTGTATCTTTATCAACAGTACCGTTAAAATAATCATGCATTGCATTCTGGAAGCTTTCATTCAGTCCCTGATCGTAAGGAGAAATCTTGCTCATATCAATCTTTTCTGCAGCATCACAGTACATCTGAAGAGGATTCTGTCCGCCAAGGAAAGCCGACTTATAATCGCCCTTTGCCAGTTCTTCCATAACTGTCTTGTTATTTACGAAGTCATTCTTCTCTTCTACAATTTTCTTCATGGTTGCATCATCACAGCAGATTGTCTTCATAATATCTGCTACAATATCAGGATTGTCGGTGCCATTTGCTGCGCACAGCCAGGTTCCGCCCCAGTTATAGGATTCTGGTCCAATGGTTGCAGCCCAGTCACCATAAACACCATTTCCTGGTTCCTGCTTTCCTCCGTCAGCTTCTGCCTTTGCAAGAGAGTTTTTCGCAAGAACGAAATCTACGCCCCATGCCGGCATGAAATAACCAAATACTTTTCCTTCAGGACCCTGTCCGGAAGCCCATTCAGCTGCCCAGAGTGTGGTTTTCTGATTGTAGCCGCTGTCTGTATACTTCTTTGTCTGCTCTACCCACTTTTCAAGGCTCGGATCAATCGCTATTTTCTTTCCGTTTACCCATGGAGCAGCTACATTGTTAGAGAAAGTACGGTAGGAATCATCATAGCCGGAAAGCATAAGGTAACCTTTATCTTTCATCTTTGCAGCAGTTTTGTCAAAGGAATCCCAGTCATTAATTGCCTTTTGAACTTCTGCAGGATCATCTGTTCCCAGTACATCCTTGGCAATGGAACGGCGATAGATATAAAGTCCAGGGCAGCCCTGCCAGGAAATACCTTTTTGCGCTCCCTTGGAATCCTGTGCGATTACTTTGGTGTAGTCATACTGCTTTGACATATCCTGATCTGTAATACCAACATCCTTTAAATCAAGGGTGTAATCGGAATTGACATACTTCAGAATATAATCAGCTTCAACCAGGAACATATCCACTTTATCATCAGCCTTTGCATCATTCTGATTTAACAGTGCTTCATCAAGAGCATTCTGATAAGCGTTGTTTTCACTGGGAGTCGTCACAAAATTGACCTTATAACCGGCTGGAAGCTTGGAAGCATAATAATCTTCATATCTGGCTTTGAATTCATCATTCCAGACATAAATATTAATCACTTTTCCTCCTTCACCGCCAGCTTCTTTCTGCGCTTCCGTCTTTGCCTCAGTTTCCTTGGCAGTCGTCTCTGCAGCTTTGCTTCCACTTTCGCTCTGCGCGCTCTTTGAGGAGCAGCCGGCAACCAGTGAAGCTGCCATTACCGCGCATAATAATCCGCTTACAACTTTCTTCTTCATATTTCCCTCTCCTTTTCTGATATTACTATCATGAAATATTAGCATTACCAACCGATTCCCCTGTAATCAGCTCCCCCTCCACAATGATCTGTTCTGTGAAAGTTGTCTTGGGTTTTTCGATTGTGCTTATCAATTTTTTGGCGGCCTGTATACCGATTGCCGCTGTGTCCTGGCGAATGGTAGTAAGCCTGGGGTTTAATAACTGTGATAATCTGCTGCCGTCATAGCCGGCAATGGAGATATCATCCGGAACCCTTATATTTCTTACCCGGATTTCATTAAGACCGCCGATCAGCGCTGTATCATCGGGATATAAGATACAGGTTGGCGGATCTTTTCTGTCTAACAGCTCACTGGTACATGCCATAGCCTGACTGACATCCAGATAATCTGCTTCCAGTACATAATCATCAGGTACCGAAAGCTCTTTACTTTCAAGAAAGCGATAAAAGCTGGTGAGCCTCGCCTTTGTAACGGTGCTGCCTGCCTGCCCGTGTATGTAGGCAATTTTCCTGTGGCCTTTTTCATAAACATATTCCATAAGGCTTTGGATACCTTTTACGTTATCGGATAAAACAGAAGAGCAGTTTTCATTGATATGATCAATTGTTACAACCGGAATGTCCCCGTTTAAAAGATCAATCACCTCAGGGTTGTCGAATTGGACGCAGGCAATCACCACACCATCTACATTCCTGTATTTGCAGTGGTCATAATAGGAAACCTTCTTTTTTCCTATCTGCCCGTTAATAAATGTAATATCATACCCCTGCTTTTCCGCCTCTACCTTAAATCCCTCCAGAACCGCGGCAAAATATTCATGAGTCAGACCGCTGTTAGCCTCATCAACAAACAGAACTCCTATGTTATAGCTTCTGTTTGTTTTTAAGGATCTTGCTGCAGCATTGGGATAATATCCCAGTTTTTCCGCTGCCTGCTTAACTCTTATTTTAGTGCTCTCCCCGATGTCATTCTGATCATTAAGCGCCTTGCTCACTGTGGCAACGGATACTCCGCAGTGCTGTGCCAGTTCTTTCATAGAAATCATATGTCTCATCCTTTTAACTTAATCGTTTTCGTATTTTCACTATACCCCTTTCTTCGGTAAAAATCAATAAGTTTTTTCTTTTTTGTCTAGTTTAAATAGATTTTACACATACTTTTTGTGCATATTTACATTTTTCATTAAACTTACCTATTATAAATTCCATTATTTAAAATTTTCCTCTTGTTTTTTTTCTCAACCCGCGCTATTATGACCGTATAACTCCCTATTATCTTTCTTAATCGTTTTCGAAAAATGTCGTTTTTAGGGATTTGGGTCATCCAACAGGAAGGAGTTATTCAACTATGAAATATGGATATTTTAATGACCAGGACAAAGAATATGTAATTACTGCCCCAGATACTCCTCTGCCGTGGATCAACTATCTGGGCAGCGAAAATTTCTTTTCGCTGGTTTCCAATACCGGAGGTGGCTACAGCTTTTATAAAGATGCCAAAATGCTCCGGCTGACAAGGTACCGTTACAATAATGTTCCTCTGGACAGCAACGGACACTACTACTACATTAATGAAAACGGCACTATCTGGAATCCGGGCTGGCAGCCCACAAAGACTCCGCTGGATTTCTATGAATGCCGCCATGGACTTGGAGTGACCCGTTTCACCGGAAAGAAAAATGGCTTGTGCGCAAATGTCACAGCCTTTGTACCTTTAGGCGATTCCTGTGAGATCAACCAGGTCACATTAAAGAATGAAAGCACCGCCGCCAAAGAATTTACCCTGTATTCCTACGTGGAATTCTGTCTGTGGAATGCCATGGATGATATGACCAACTATCAGAGAAATTTCAATACCGGTGAGGTTGAAGTTGAGGGTTCTGTCATTTATCATAAAACAGAGTACAGAGAAAGAAGAAATCATTATGCCTATTACTCCGTCAATACCGATATACAGGGTTTTGATACGGACAGGAATACCTTTACAGGCGTGTATGGCTCCAATCAGAATCCGGCCATGGTGGAAAAAAATACTTCCGGTAATTCCATGGCCAGCGGCTGGTCTCCCATCGGCTCTCACCGGATCACGCTCCAATTAAAACCCGGAGAGGAAAAAACCTTTGTCTTTGTTCTTGGATACGCAGAGAATGAACAGGACTCAAAATGGAGCGCACCAGATGTCATCAACAAGACTCCCTCCAATGCTGTGCTGGAAAAATACCGCACTGCTTCAGACATTGAAAAAGCCCTTGAAAAGCTGAAACAATACTGGACAGATCTTCTCTCTACTTACAGCGTAACACTGGAGGAAGAAAAAACCGCACGCATGGTAAACATCTGGAACCAGTATCAGTGCATGGTGACCTTTAATATGTCCCGCTCTGCCTCCTATTATGAATCAGGAACAGGAAGAGGTATGGGATTCCGTGATTCCTGCCAGGACTTACTTGGTTTTGTTCACATGATACCGGAACGGGCAAGGGAGCGCATCATCGATATTGCCTCTACCCAGTTTGAAGACGGAAGTGCTTACCACCAGTATCAGCCTCTTACTAAAAGAGGAAATATGGATATTGGAAGCGGTTTTAATGATGATCCGCTCTGGCTTATCGCAGGAGTCAGTGCATACATACGCGAAACCGGCGACTGGGATATCTTAAAAGAAACGGTTCCTTTTGATAACGATGCCAGCAAGAGCCAGACTTTAATGGAGCATTTAAGACGTTCCTTTGGATTTACAAGATCCCATTTAGGACCACACGGCCTCCCTCTCATCGGGCGTGCCGACTGGAATGACTGCCTGAATTTAAACTGCTTCTCCATGGAGCCGGGTGAATCATTTCAGACAACAGGACCCTCGGAAGGTCCTGTTGCAGAATCTCTGATGATCGCGGGAATGTATGTAAAATACGGAAAAGAATACGCGGAAATCTGCCGTTTAACCGGACTTGAGAAGGAAGCCGCCGAAGCGGAAGCTTCTGTAAAAGAAGTTTATGATGCAGTCCTTAAATCCGGCTGGGACGGAGAATGGTTCCTGCGCGCCTATGACGCTTTCGGCAATAAAGTTGGCTCCAGGGAATGCAAAGAAGGTCAGATTTTTATTGAACCACAGGGATTTTGCGTAATGGGCGGAATTGGAATTGAAGAAGGCCTGGCGAAAAAAGCTCTGGACAGTGTGCAGGAAAGGCTTGAAACCACCTATGGAATCGTACTTCATCAGCCGGCATACCAGACCTATCATAAGGAGCTGGGTGAAATTTCTTCCTATCCGCCGGGATACAAAGAAAATGCCGGAATCTTCTGCCACAACAACCCATGGATTTCCATTGCAGAAACCATGATCGGCAGAGGAAACCGTGCATTTGAAATTTACCGTAAAACGGCTCCTGCCTATACAGAAGAAATCAGTGAGATTCATAAGACAGAACCTTACTGCTATTCCCAGATGATAGCCGGTAAAGATGCCGCCAATTTCGGTGAAGCAAAGAACAGCTGGCTGACCGGTACTGCAGCCTGGACCTTTGTCTGTATCTCCCAGCACATTTTAGGCATACGGCCTGGTTTCCATGGCTTAATTGTAAATCCCTGCCTTCCGGATTCAATCGGAGAATTTTCTGCTGTCCGCAAGTTCCGGGGTGCCAGCTACCACATTCATGTGGTAAGAAACGGTAAGACAGGAAACAAAATTTCTTCTTTCCTGGTAGACGGAGTTTCCATTGAAGGAAATGAGATCCCAATCCAGGAAGGCAAAAAAGAATATCATGTTAATCTGATACTGGAATAAGCTTCAGGGGCAAAACCATAATTATGGCTTTGCCCCTTTGAATTTATATGGTATAGTTATAAATAGAAAGAAATGGAAAAGGAGGCAGAGATATGAACTTCTCTCAATTAGTAAAGGAACGTTATTCCGTCAGAAAATTCAGTGACCGTAAAATAGAACCGGACACATTAAAACTAATCCTGGAGGCCGGTCAGGCTGCCCCCACAGCAGTTAATTACCAGCCCCAGCGTATTCTCGTATTGGATAGCCCGGAGAATCTTGCAAAACTAAAGGAATGTACCCCCTATCATTTTCATGCACCCATGGCACTTCTGATCTGCTATGACACAACAGTAAGCTGGAAGAGATCCTATGACCAGGAAGATATGGGACCAGTGGATGCAAGCATCGTAACGGCTCAGATGATGCTGCAGGCTGCAGAACTGGGCCTTGGAACCACCTGGGTAGGTCATTTCGACCCAACAGCCATAAGAGAATCATTTCATATCCCGGAAGCTCTTATTCCTGTGGCACTGCTCCCCCTTGGTTATCCGCGAGAAGACTCAGTCCCCCATCCCCTTCATGAAAAACGCTATGATTTAGACCATACAGTTTTCTTTAATTCCTTTCCGGATGCAGCCATAAACGAGGACAAAAACCGTTAAATAAAAGGACCCCTGGCCGCTTTTGCCGAATGTCGCAGATTCAGGCGAAAAGGACTCAGGGGTGGGATTAATTCCTGATTTCTTCTATTTTCTATTCTTTGTCATACGCTTCCAGTGCAATAGGCAATGACTGAATCACTACATTTCCTGCAGCAGGCAGTCCAACCAATACACTGCTGATTATTTCCTCTCTTGTAGCTCCATGTGATTTTGCCAGCTGAACATGAAAAGGCAGACCGCTTTCCAGCCGCATGACTGCCATAACCGCAATATAGGCAAGTTCCTCTGTCTTTTTATCAAGTCCGCTTGCCATGTCAAGCTTATGAACCATCTCCATCCATGGCCCCTGAACTTCCGGTGTCTCCTGTGCAAATACTGAAAATGCATTACTCACCTGCATATAGCTTTACTCCTTTCTCATACGCACCGCTGCTCATTCGTGGTCAAACATGCCCTTCCAGGCAGGCAGCTTTTTCATACTGCTTACAGCAATTTTCTCTGCCGCTGTTTCATCAAATCCCTGAGACTCCATAATAAACCTGGTCATACCGGCCTTTGCCTCTTCAAATGACCTCATGGTCCCATCCGGCCTGGCACAATAAACACAGTAATCTTTCTGCTCATCGCCTCCTGCAAAATCAGACTTCTTTTCCATGGGCATACCACAGGCTATGCATACCTTCATATTCCTTTCCTCCTCATCTACTTCCGAATAAGACTTAAAAATGTATGTTTCAATTCTCCGGCATAACGCGCCAATACCTGTTCATCCGGAGAAAAGAAATCCTTGTTCCATAAGTAATAATGGATCATACCAAGCCATGTATTAAAAAGCATATGGACAGGGATTTCTTTTATGGTGCCATTCTTCATCTCCCTTGACATCAGCAGGTTAAAATGATGGGCAATCGCAGACTGATTATCCGCATATACATACTGTACTTCTTCCGGCAAAAGACTCCTCTCTGTAATAAGGCGAAGATAAAAATCCTCATGTTCAATGAGAATCCTTAAATGCGTATCCAGGAAATCACTAACACTGATGTTTAATTCTGCCATATCATGAAATTCAGCTGCAAGGCTGATCTGAAACTCTCCAATGATACACTCCAAAAGATCATTCAGTGACTGGAAATGAGAAAAAACAGTTCCATGTGAGACTCCTGCCTCTTTGGCAATCCTTGCAGTTGAAGCAGAAAAACCTTCTTTTGCATATATCCGGTACGCGGTATCCATAATTTTCTGCCTGGTTGTTTCTTTTTGTATCTGTCTTTTTGATTTCATATTAATGACCACCAACTCATTGAGTATGTACTCAATATAAAACTTTTTTTCTTCGTTGTCAATGTTTTTTTTTGCTGAACCGGCTAGTTCTTCTCACCAGTTATGCTTAATCCCATAAAATCCTGTTTCACTATACCGCCGCTAAGTTTGCTGCTGCCAAGAAGTTCCTGTATCTCTTTCTGTGTATAAGAAGCTTTCAGCGAAGAAAGAAATCCAGGTCTGATTTCTTTTGGTTTTGTGCTGAAATATATCATATATCGTTTCAATAAGCCGATATCCCGTCTCATATCTGTAATACAATACCTTCCTCCCGGACGAAGCACCCGGTATATCTCATTAAAAACTTCAACCGGATTTTCCCATTCATGCATGGATCCATTGGATATCACACAATCAAATGAAACGTCAGGCAATGGCATATTCATGCCATTTCCCTGTACATAGCGGGCGGCAATTCCATAATCCCGGGCATTTTTCTCCGCAATTCGGATCATGGCCGGACTGATCTCACACCCGGTAAAAGTTCTGGGATTTACCTGTTTTGCCAGTTCCAGACCCACATAGCCCGGACCCGGTCCAATTTCCAGAATATCTCCGCCATGAATTCCGGAGGATATCATCTCAGTCACCCCGTTCCATCCCTTATCCCTCATACCTTTTGCAAACTCATCGAAAATCTCTGCTGTCACTTCACTCTGGATTCCCTCATTCGTTTCAACTATTCTCGCTGCTGTCATAACCTGCTCCTTTCTTTCTGATGGCTTCTGCGGATTCTTCCGCCCAGTTTAATTCGGCTCTGTAATGCATGATATGATGATTAAATATAATCTCAGCGTAAGTCTTCATATCTTCAGGTATGACCTTTTCCATCTCTGTCTGATGTACCTCAATTCCTTTCAGCACTGATTTCAGATGGTTGATATGAAGAGTAAGGCTCTGCAGAAAATCTGCTGCAGTGAGATATTCAGAAAAATAAAATGCGGCATCCGCTTCAAAAACAGGACGATAATTCATATCCAGAGTCTGTTTCAGCAGCTCCTTAAACTTCTCCGCTCCTGTCTCTCCAACAAAGTATACCGTTTTTTCCGGTCTTGCACTTTGCTTATCTCTTAAAGCAGTCAGAATACCGGACGCTTCCATCTTCTCAAGATGGTAGTATACATTCGGAAGTTTTATTCTGGTAAAATCCTCCAGCTGTTCTTCCATAATTTTTTTGATCTGGTAGCCATGCTGAGGACCAAACCGCAGTAATATCCCAAGTATATACAGAGGTATCATATAAAACTCCTTCCTTTTTAGTCAGTACTGACTATTCCATAAATCCATTATACTCAGTACTGACTATTTGTCAAGGGCGTTTTACCGTAAAAAATTGCAATATTCAGATAAATCATTTTTTTATTATTCAGCCATTTGTTAGGCATTTGGGTGCTTTACTGGCATAAAATGGTTATATACTGTGTATGGAAAGGCAGGCTTTTCATGAACAAAATACTTGATAACGGATATTATGACTTTATCCTCAGTAACTCCCTGCTCCCTTCTTGTATCCTTACAGAAACTATCACAAAATTAAATAACGAACATTCTCTGCTCCATCTGGCGCAAACAAACATGCAGGCCTGCGATTTAGGTCTTCATCCATACGAAAATTTACCTTCTGTTTACACACTGACTTCCTCCATATGCACAGAAAATCCGGGTACTGCCTCCCTTTCTTATCAGTCTGTGTTGAATTTTATGGGTCTTGGAGTTGTGATTGGTATCATAGACACAGGCATTGACTATTGCCATCAGGCTTTTCAGAATCATGACGGAACTACCCGCATTCTTTCTATCTGGGACCAGACCGACCAGACCGGAAAACCTCCGGCAGGTTTTGATTTTGGCTCTGAATATACAAAAAACCATATTAATACTGCCTTGAAATCACCCGATCCGTTAACTATCGTTCCTGTTACAGATACCAGCGGTCATGGTACTGCGATTGCCAGCATAGTGGCAGGAAACCGTGATGAGGAACATTCATTTACAGGAGTTGTCCCTCAAAGTAAATTAGCTGTTGTTAAGCTGAAAGAAGCAAAAGACAATTTAAAACAGATTTATTTTATACCAGAGCACTCCCTGTGCTATCAGGAATCCGATATTATGCTTGGAATCCGGTATCTTCTAAACGTAGCAGCACAATTAAACCGCCCTTTGATCCTCTGCATTACCTTAGGCAGCAGCCAGGGAGGACATGATGGGCGGAGTCCCTTAAGTTCCTATCTGGACCAGATCGTCAGACAGTCCCGAATGGGGGCGGTAATTGCTGCAGGGAACGAAGGAGCAAGTAAAAGGCACTATTACTGTTATTCCCATATACCACCTTACTGCAGCAGTTTTGATTTAAAAATTGGAAAAGAGGATCGAATGTTTACCATGGAAATCTGGCCATTTCCAACAGGCCGGATTACCCTTGAGCTTTACTCTCCTGACTGCGAAATTATAAGCAGTCTCTATACTTCGGTTAACACCTGCCAGAACTTCAGCCTTTTACAGGGTCAGAGTTCTGTCTGGATAAATAACATTATTCTGGAAGGTTCCACAGGGGATCAGGTGATTCTGGTGCGTTTTAATAACCCCCTTCCCGGTATCTGGCATTGCCAGGTTAAAAGCGAAGCAAATGAACCATTTTCTTTCCATTGCTGGCTCCCCTCCGGGAATCTTATCTCTCCTGATACTTACTTTTATCACTCAGATTCTACTACAACCATCACATCTCCGGGAGATGCCCGTGTTCCTCTTACAGTTGCGGCCTATAACCAATTCGACAACATGATACTAAATGAATCCGGAAGGGGATTCTCCCGCTTTGGTGAAATTCTTCCGGATGTAGCGGCTCCAGGTTATAAGATTCCCTGTGCTCTTCCGGGAAACGGATACGGCACACTTTCCGGCACTGGGGCTGCTGCTGCCCACGCTGCCGGAGCTGCTGCAATGATAATGGAATGGGGCTTTATCAGAGGCAACCATACCTCGATAACTGGTGTAATGGCAAACCGCATGATCATACGAAGTGCAAACCGTGACAACGCCTGGTTCTACCCCAATGATATATGGGGATACGGCCAGATTGATATGCTTCATCTTTTTGATCAGATTTCAGCTTTCACGTAGGTTTCTAAAAAGACAGAGAGCCCTGTAAAAACGGCTCCCTGTCTCAATTCACTCTATGCACCTGTTAATCCAGCACTCCTATGGTACCTGATTTTCCTGCCTTTTCACAAGCTCATTTATATCTTTCTGAAACGATTCTTTCACCTTCTGATATCCCGCATCCTCAATTTTCTTCCTCATTTCGTCAATGGCCTGATGGGGATCCTCATACTTCCCGTAAGCAAGCTGTGGAATATATTCTGACAGCACACTGGCAATCGCTGCCTGTTCCGCCTCTACCGCACTTTTATTTAAAATGAGATTTTCAAATGGGTAATCATAGGCAATTTTATTGAGATTATCAATCATTTCCTTTTTTCCGTTCCAGTGATAGCTGTTATCCAGCTCTAAATCATCATTTCTGCCACACCAGAAGTTGGCATCCAGCTTATCGGTGCTCTGGTCCCAGCCCTCCGGATAGGCAAGCTTCCCATCCTCTGTTATGACATAATCAGTTCCTTCAATCCCATAATTAATATACCGGTAGCATTCCTCATCGTTTCGCAGCAGATCATATACCATCAGGGCCCGCTCCGGATGTTTGGAATTTACGCTGATTGCTGCAGCCCCATGGGTTTTTAAGGGTTTCGCAATATTGTTATTTTCCATTCCCCATGGGTACATCCTGACATCTGACCCCGGCTGTTTTCGCTCCATGCCTGGTTTTACCTGGGAATAGAATGTCTGGCTGTGGTGCTGGTCTGCTCCGCTGGTGCCCGCATACATCTCCTCTCTGGCATCTCCGTCAAAGTTTAAAACATCCTCTCTCCATACCCCGATCTCATTCCATTTCTTCATAAGATCGGCGGCATCATAGAGGACCTCTCCCTCCATATAAGGAGAAAATACAGTATTGGGATCGGAGGCGGAGGTACACCAGAATTCAAAATTACCTGCATTGCATCCAATCATGACACGGGCATCTGAGTTGGACTGGATGTAAGCACCCAGCAAGCCTGCAGCATTATTCTTTCCGGGAACATCCCAGGGTATAACCCCTTCTTTATTTTCTTTTACATACTTAAAATAAGTGGTCATATCATCAAATTTCTCTACCGTTCCATCCTTTAAGCCGGCTTCTTTAGCCCAGTCTCCCCGGTAAAACATCCCATGGTTTGTGTATTGGGTATAATGGTCTTCGGGAATTAAGTAAATCTCCCCGCCATATTTGCATATATCCCAGTCTCCCATAGATCCCACCTGCTCCCAGGTTTTGGGAGCATAAGTTTTTAACATCTCTTCACTTAATGGCAGAAATGCACCCTTTTGAATATTTTCCCAGGCATAAAGCCAATCCGTGGCAGTCGTAATAATATCAAGAGAATCGTCGCCTCCTAAGAGCTGTACATTATACTGTGTCTGCCAGTCCGCCCATTCCACATAAGTAAGTTTCAGTTCCGCATTGACTTTTTGCGTAAGTACCTGATTCAATGCCTTCAGCATTGCCTCACATCTGCCGTTGGAAGGTTTATCTCCCAGCACAAGCATGGTAATGACTTCATGATTTTTAACCGAAGCATCTTCTTTTTCCCCATTTGTTTTTTTCCCACACCCAGTCAGGATTCCGGTAAGGGAAGCAATAATTCCTGCGGCCAGCAGCACTTTTGCACAACAACACGTTTTCATCTTAACCCTCCATTTCTTTGCCAAATCCCCATTCAGCCTTTTCACCCCTTAACAGCACCTATGGAAATACCGGTAATAAAATATTTCTGTACAAATGGATACAAAAATACAATAGGTCCGGTTGCAACAACGGCAGTCGCCATCTTTAAGGTGTTGCTTGGCAGCGCTGTAATGGAAACATTGGCACCAGCTACAGAACCCTTTAAGGCATTTGCCGTATTGATGATATTGTATAAATAATACTGCAGCGGCTTATAGGCTACAGAGGATCCCAAATACAAAGAGGACTGATACCATTCGTTCCAGTATCCAAGTGCAAGAAATAAACCCACGGTAGCCAGTGCCGGCTTCAGCATGGGAAAAATCAGAACCCGGAAAATGGTGAAATCGCCGGCTCCATCCATCTTACCTGACTCCGTTATCTCAAATGGCACTGATCTGGCAAAATTTTTCATCAGAATGATCAGCCAGGGAGTCATTAAAAGCTGGAGAAATACTGCCATATAACTGCCTTTTAGATGAAGATATCTGGACACCCAGATATAGGTAGGTGCCATTCCGGCTGAAAAAAGCGTTGTAAAATATATAAAGAACGACAAAATATTACGAAATAGAAAATCCGGTCTCTGAAGTGCATAACCCGTCATTGCAATCAAAAACAGCCCCAATCCGGTTCCGCATACTGTCATTGTAATGGTTACTCCGTAAGATCCGAGAATCATTTTAGGATAACGGAATACCCAGCTGTACGCAGCAAATGTAAATTCTTTTGGAAAGAGTCCAAATCCCTCTCTGCTGATCACACTCTCCGTACTAAACGACGCTGAAAGAATCAAAAGAAAAGGGAGTATACAGACAATCGTAAAAAAACTTACACATAAATATGAGATACCCTTTAATAGTTTTGTGCCAGTCATGTTTCCCTCCTCAATTAAAATAATGCATAATCAGGATCAATCCTCTTTACCAGCCAATTGCATAACATTACAAGTGTGAATCCAAATGCAGACTGGTAAAGCCCGACTGCAGAAGAAGTGGAAAAATTATTCTGAGACATCATCATACGGTAGACTGCAGTTTCAATAATATCAGTCGTGCCAAAAAGCTGGGAATTCATACCTACCAGATTCCAGAAAAGGCCAAAATTCCCTTTCATAATTCCTCCCAGAGAAAACAAAAGCAGAATGATAAAGGTGGGTTTCAGCCCAGGCAGGATGATATAGCGGATTCTCTGAATGCTGGTAGCGCCATCTACCTCGGCCGCTTCTATAATATTGGCATCAATTCCGCATATTGCGGCAAAATAAACCACAGATCCATACCCGGTCTGCTGCCACATCTGACAAAATACGATGATAAAAGGCCATGCTCCAGCCATGCTGTAAATCTTTAACGGGTTCCCGCCAGTCTGCCGGATCAGGGTATTAAGCGCCCCAGTATCGTAATTGAGAATATTAAACATAATGGCACCAATCAGTACAGCAGATATAAAATATGGAAGAAACATCATGGTCTGCGCCGCTTTTTTAAATATGCGGCTTCCAATCTCATTTAACATGACAGCTAAAGTAATCTGAAGTAAATTTCCCAAAAAAATAAATACCAGATTGTAAAGAATCGTATTTCTGGTTAACAGCCACAGCTGTCCGGATTTAATGAGAAATTCAAAGTTTTTAAAGCCAGCGAAAGGACTGCCAAAAATTCCGTCTCTGAAGTTGTAGTTGGTAAAGGCGATATAAATACCCGGCAGCGGACAATAGTTAAATACTGTGAAAAATATAATTGCCGGAAGACACATAAAAAGCAGGGTCCGATTATTTTTAACGGACTTCAGACACATTTCCAATCCCCCTTGATTATTCTGTTTCATATTTATCTATATTCAAAAGTTAAAGGGTAAATGCGCAAACAGGCCTGTGAATCCGGGTTTTCCCACATTCACAGGCCTGTTACCTCAATGGCTGTTATGAAAATGCAATATTAATATCAAATGGAATATCATCAGCCAGCAGCTGGATACAAAGTATCTGGCTGGAATTCATTTTCACTGAAACCTGATCTCCATAAAGCAGGGTAGGCGTTGATATATCTACAGTGATGCCAATATTGGCAAAAAATGTGGCAGCATTCGCAGTCAGCATATTGGCCAATTCAGAAATAGCACTTTGGGCCATTTCATTAAAATCATCTACCGGCATCCCCATCATCATGGTGGATGCTACTTTTTTTGCATTCTCAAGATCCAGATAATACACTACATTTCCTTTTATTTCTCCCACAATGCCGACTGTCATGATTACTCCTGTATAAGTCAGATTGCAGTCTTTCAGACTCAAATTGGTTTTTTCAACTTTTTCAAATCCCAGCTGCGGCATAACGGAAAGAAATGCTTCAATAAATGGATTTATGTATTTTACATCCACTGATCATCACCCCTTTGAAATCCAATATTAAGCAGAATATCTCCGAAATCCGACTCTGCAACTATGTTTGTTGTTGTATACCCGGGAGCGGTAATATGTACACTTTCACCGTGCATAATTGTCGGCGGTGCCACCCGGAGTCCATAGGCTTTATTCATTCTGTTTATGATAGAACAGGCATTACCTGACACAATATTGGTAAACTCTCCAAGCACTGCAAGCACCTCATCATTGCCCGAAGCCTCTCTTTTCATTATGGAAGCAGTAAGCTTATACGCAGTTTCCATCTTTACATCAATCAGCATTCTTCCGGAAAAC
This sequence comes from Lacrimispora sp. 38-1, assembly GCF_049890855.1. Lineage (NCBI taxonomy): Bacteria > Bacillati > Bacillota > Clostridia > Lachnospirales > Lachnospiraceae > Lacrimispora > Lacrimispora sp. 38-1. Next base: position 53,553 of record NZ_JBANEW010000034.1, read on the forward strand.
TTACCTATAATTCCAACAATGACTGCAAGTCCTTCTGACTGGAATTCCTGACTGCAGACTTTTTCATCTTTGTATTGGATGAGCGTCTTCGTTAATTTATTGGTTCCATCAAGAAGTGCCTCTTTAAAAATTTTAATATACTCACTTGATAAAAAGCGGAATAACTCCTCCGATGACATGACACGGTTAACCGCAGTCATCAGCTCCTCTTCATCAATGGGCTTCTGGACATAAGCAGAAACCTTATTTTCCTTTGCTTCCTTCACAATTTCATCATCCATCATGGAACTGATGACAATAACTTTAATGTTTCTGTCAATTTCATGAATTGCACGGGTGCATTCCAATCCATCTGTTCCAGGCAGTGTCATATCCATCGTCACAAGCTGAGGCTTTGTTTCCTGTATCACCTGTTTTACTTCTTCCAGTGTCCCTGCTTCCCCCACGACTTCAAGACCGTTTCTAACAAGAATTCCTTTGATGAAAGCGATAGAGAAGGGAGAATCATCAACTATAACAACTTTTGTACCCGCCATAGAATAAAGCCTCCTGTAATTAATAATGATTAATGTCAATACTCTATTACAATACCAGATTAACAGGTTTATATCCTGTTTCACTTAATATTTGTATTAATCAACAATATCATATAATGACATATTTTGTCAAAAGGTTTGCTGGTCTGATTACAAATGTTTGTTTATTAAGTGAATTTTTTTATAAATGTCACCAAAAACCGTATCACTCATAATTATCTATTCATATAATAATAGAAACGATTACCTCGGTGAATGATGTTATGAATGAATATAACAAAATTGAATTCGATTCTGAAATGACAAATGTACCTGAATTTCCTTCCGATTTCGGACCAAACCCTTTTATTATTGATATGCAGAAGGCTGCCGGACAAAACGACAATTTTCGCTCTTCTCTCTGGACCGGAGACCATCTCCAGGTCACGCTTATGAACATACCCGTCAAAGGAACCGTGGGGCTGGAGGTCCATTCCGATCTTGATCAGTTTTTAAGAGTGGAGGAAGGACTGGGGCTTGTTCAACTGGGATCATCGAAATTTTCCATGGATTCCCAATATCTGGTTTTTGACAATTATGGAATATTTGTTCCCGCAGGAATATGGCATAATATTATTAATATTGGGAATCGGCCACTGAAACTGACTTCGGTCTATGCTCCCCCGCACTACGAATGGGGTACGATTCATCAGACAAAAGCCGACAGCCTTTCAGATAACGAAAGCTGACAACCGTCTTATAACCAAAACTTTGCAGCCTGCCCGGATTAAACGGGCAGGCTGCAATATTCTGGCTGCTATTCTGTTATATTAATGGTAACTGCTTTTGGTCTTGTCATCGCTTCTATGGAATACCTAACACCCTGAGTCCCCATACCGGAAGCCTTCACTCCCAAGAACGGAAAATGATCCGGACCTCGTTCTGTTTTGTTGTTGATCTGAACGGTCCCCACTTCTAATTTCTCAGCGATGCGAAATGCCTTATTGATGTCTTTGGTGAAAACAGAAGACTGCAGGCCATACTCGGAACGATTGGCGATTTCCACCGCCTCCTCCATATTCTTTACACGGATAATCGGAAGTATAGGTGAAAACGGTTCCTTCCACGCAATCTCCATATCCACGTTTACTTTATCTAATAAAGTGGGATAAACCAGGTTCCCTTCTCTCCGATTGCCAATAATCAGTTCTGCCCCCTTTGCAATGGCATCCTGTGTTAAAAATCCGGCAAAGTCAGCAGCCTTCTGATCAATCAAAGGAGTCACCACTGCAAATTTTCTGGGATCTCCCACGGTTAATTTTTCAATTCTTGATTTCAGCATGGTTACTAACTGGTCTGCAACTTTATCAGTTGTAATAATGCGTTTCACCGCTGTACAACGCTGACCGGAATAGGAAAATGCCCCCTCCACTATATTATCTGCCGCATACTCCAGGTCCGCATCTTCCAGAACAAGAGCCGCATCCTTGCCGCCAAGTTCCAAAAGCAATGGTGTCATACAGGAAATTTGAGATATATGTCTTCCTATCTCCGTACTGCCTGTAAAGTTAATAAAATCAATTCCTTCGTGTGTTACGATATAATCACCGATCTCACTTCCCCTTCCGGTAACTGTCTGCAGCACCCCTTCCGGAAGACCTGCATCCTGCAATGCCTTTACAAGGTGAAGTGCGCTGATGGCTCCCTGTGTCGCCGGTTTTAATATCACTGCATTGCCTCCGATTAATGCAGGTGCGATCTTTGAGGCCGATAAGTTAATTGGGTAGTTAAAGGGTGATATGGCTAACACAGTGCCGAGAGGAATTCTTTTTACATAGGACATCTTATTGCGGGAGCCGCCTGGGAAATTCTCCCCGCTCACTGCTATCCCTTCCAGACTTTTTCCTGCATCTGCAGTAAATCGCAAAAAATCCGCTGTTCGTTTCACTTCCGATACAGAAGATTTCTTATCTTTTGCAATCTCCATCATGAGAATATCCGATATTTCTTCTGTCCTTTCCTCCAGGAGCGCTGCTGCCTTATAAAGGAGTGCTGCTTTTTCGTATATGGGTACAGCAGCCCACAGGGATTGACCATCTTTGGAAAAGCGGACAATATCATTCACTTCTTCCTTACTGATCGCCTGCACCTTACCCACGAAAGAGCCATCCGCAGGTGATGTTATGGTGATGACATCGCCTGATGCTGATTCTGTCCACTGCCCGTTGATTAAATTATTATAAACAAGATTCTCATTACATAATCCAGTCATATGTTTCTCTCCTTTCGTTTCTTTACCTGCCATCTGTCTATTATATACCACAAATATAAAATTAAATACCAACGTATTTTTATTCATTGTTTGCTAATAGCAGTCTGTATGATACAATTAATATCGAAGCGCGGATACTTTTTATAACAGGCGTGCAAAATTTATATATACGGGGAGATATGAGATGAAACGCGGTGTGATATTTTTATTATTTGCTATTACTATTTCCATTATATTATCAAGTTGTGGATCGTCACTTAGCGAAGAGGAACTTCAAAAGCGTGCGGATAATTATTCAATTTTAGTTGATGCACTTCATGCAGTGGGGTATGAAAACGACTTTAAGTTGCTGAAAGAGAAAAATTCTATGGAACAGAATTTAAGAAATCTATGGAAGTACTATCTGTCAGACCTTGATTTTTCTGCCAGAGATACCCGTAAGAATACTCAATTGCTGATTATGCTTGGAAACTTTGATTTCATAGCAGAAGGACTGCGGTCCAAAGCTGCATCCAACAATCCATATTATAACGATTGGCCGCGTGATAACCAGTATAACACGAAATCAGAAACAGTATGGTTCAGCGACGAAGAAGTGCTGTGGCTTATGTTGCTTTTGCCGGACGCTGATATTCCCAAGGAGCACTCAGGGTTTAAGGAAGTTCTGGCTGAATGCGGGAAAAACGTTTTAGGGGAAGATTTGTACGACCCTGCTACACGCGAGGGCATCTGGTTTTATTATGAAAAAACAAACCCCGGGTTATTGGAGAAAATAAATCCTGATTTTCCGGATTATTTCTCAAATGAGATTAAAACCGCTTTTAAAAACTCGGACGACAACATTAAGAATCGATTTATGCAAGCAATTGACCCTGAAAATTTCAGAAAAATATTTTATACCGACAGTCCGGTCCGCATTTTTACATTCAAAGAAGCGGAAGCACTGATGAAGGAGTATCCCCCTGCAGGCTCGTGGGATGGAGGATATATTCGTATAGTAGATGATCCTGAACATAGTGAATGGAATCTTAAGTATTCGACAAATGACTATAACATTAATGACTCTGCATATGGAGCTTATACATACGCAAGAGAGTCCGATGCTCTTGTTCCAGTAATTAACCCCGCGGATGCGCGTTTTGCAGTTTATGAGCAATACACAGAGGGTATGTATTATGCTACTTATACTGGCAACAGAGATTTTGATGTATATCTTTTAAACTTAAATATCCGCATAGTAGATTTGTTAACCGGAAAGGTGATATTCAGCGAGTCTGCACTAAGCAATCGGCCGCCTGACGAAATCTCATGGACAAATTCTTATGGTATCAGTAGTCTTCAAATCGTTGATGGCAAATATTATTACAATGATTTTAATTGGAAGAAGTATGCAGCTGTGATGGAGAGAAAGTGTCAAATCCCGAATTCGCCAATCCAACAGAAACAGTAAGTGCATAATCGTGATGATCAACGTAAAATAGCAAAGGAGTTCCCATTGGAGAACTCCTTTACGTGATTCATTTCACTACAACACCCACCCCATCCGGTATGACTGTTATGTTAGCATCTGCCCCTTTTATTTCAAAAGCTTTCTTTAGCGCATCGTCAAACGTATATGCATGCTGCATATGCATTTTCTTTATCATTTCCGGATCACACAGATCGGAAACAAGTATAACTGTATGCTCCTTAAGTATCCGGGCAAGTATCTGAAATTCCCATTGATCCGGTATCGTTTCCGATCTTCCTGTCTTCATGACACGGTCAAGGACTTCCTCCGGACTCCCGGCATTTGCCATATTCTCATAAAAGGACTTGCCCCCATGCCCGTCGTTGCAGGCTGAGACCATGATGATAACCCCGCCTTCCTTGCAGACTGCTTCTGCTGCAGTCATACCTTTTACAGACTGATATACATTCTGGTCAAGAGGATATCCTCCATTGGAGGTTATGGCGATGTCTGCTTTCACGGCCTTCACTGAGGCCAGTTCCATAACAAATTTACAGCCCTCTGCGTGGGCCTGCTCGCTGTCACCTGCAAAGGCATTGATAATATGTTTCTCACTGTCAATAACAACATTCAGTATGAATGCCAGTTTTGCCTGTCTTGCCGCATAAAGCATATCCCTGTGAATGGGATTGTTATTTATCACTCCCGTTCTGGCGTACTCACTTGCTATAAATTCGGAGCAATGATTTGCCATTACGGTTTTCGCTGATGCCACGCCTGGAAGGACACTCTTTCTTCCCCCTGAAAATCCTGCAAAGAAATGAGGCTCTATAAATCCTTCTGAAATCAGCAATTCTGTTTCCATTGCCAGCTTATTAAGCCACAGTTCTCCGCCGGAAGGCAGAGTCCCCACCCTTACAACGCTGTCCTCATCCTCTGACATATGGTTAATAATCACTTCATGGTCTGCAATTTCCTGTCCGAACTTATGAATCATCTCTTCCCTGGTATCCGGCCTGTGAAAGCCGGTAGCAATTAATATCTTAATATCAATATCAGGATTTACCTTTCGGATCCGCTTAAGTAGTATAGGCATTGTTACTTTGCTTGGAACCGGTCTTGTATGATCGCTTGTTATGATCACCATGTTTTTCCTGCCCTGAACCAGTTCTTCTAAGGAGGCACTTCCAATTGGGTGATCCAAAGCTCTGTTGACAATCTCCTCCTGGCTGCCTTCCGCCCGGTAGGCATGGGCTTTTGATTCCAATATTGCCGCCAGATTATGATCCGGAATATCAGCTTCTAAAAGTTTAGTTGAATAAGGTATATTAATTTTGGCCATAAGATTCCCTCTCGATCTTTTCCGGCTGTTTTACTGAAAAATCTTTCCCGGGTTTAAAATATTTTTAGAATCAAAAGCCAGTTTTATATTTTTCATCAATTCCACATATTCCTGACTGTATTGCTCCAGCATATAAACTTTCTTGGCAAAACCGATTCCATGCTCACCGGATACCAGGCCGCTCAGTTCCCTTGATTTGCTGTACATGGCTTCAAATACCTCCGCCAGCTTTTTCTTCCATGCTTCCTCTGAAAGCGCATCCTTTAATACATATACGTGGAGATTTCCATCTCCTGCATGACCAAAGCTTCTGATTCTTACATGAAATCTGCTTTGAAGTTCGTGAGTATATTTTATAAATTCAGCAATTTTATTTCTGGGTACTACAACATCACATTCATCCATATCTGTTGTTGACGCTTTGACCGCTTCCAGAAACGCCCCTCTTGCAGACCAGACAGAATCTTTTCTTTCATCTGTATCAACGATAAATACATCAACAGCACCTTCCTTCAGGCAGATGTCCGCTACCTTTTCATATGCCTTTTCTATCTCTTCCCGTGTATTGCCGTCAAATGTCAGTAAGAGATATGCATCCGAAGAATTGTCAGGGAATTTCTTTCCTAAGTATTCCTCGGCTGCCAGAATTACTTCTCTCTGCATAAATTCTATGGCTGTGGGAGCAGCTTTTGATTTCACGATTTCAGGAACAGTACTGATCGCCATATCCAGGCTGGGGAATGGAATTAACAATGATATTGCCTTTTTAGGAAGCGGAAGCAGTTTTAAAATGGCCTTTGTTACAATTCCAAGTGTTCCTTCTGACCCACAAATTAAGTCCTTTATGCTGTAGCCGGAGGAGTTTTTTACTACCTTCCCTCCTACCTCAAGAATTTCCCCGTTTGGCAGAACAACTTCCAGTCCTCTCACGTAATCTCTGGTAACCCCATACTTAACCGCTCTCATTCCTCCGGCGTTAGTATTGATATTACCGGCTATTGTAGCTGATTTTTCACCAGGATCAGGCGGATAGAACAAATCATGTTCTTCAACAAAATCACTGATCTCCATTAATAAAACTCCCGGCTCCAGAGTCAGGGTTAAATTTTCTTCATCTATTTCCAGTATCCGGTTCATTTTGGACATATTTATCATAATTCCTCCGTAAACCGGGACGGATGCTCCGACTAAACCGGTACCTGATCCTCTTGCTACAACAGGAATCCGGTGGTCATAAGCATATTTCATGATCTTTGATACTTCTTCTGTCGTAAGAACCTCCACTAATACATCCGGCGTCCTGCTTATTCCGCCCATTTCATCATGACTGAAGTCATCATTAATTTCTTCGCCGGTAAATACTCTGTCCTTACCCAGTACAGATACCAGATATTCAACATCACCGGCATCAATTTTTTTGTAATCCATCACATTCATTCCCTCCTTGATTCGTAATTCCATATAAAACAAATCAACCCGCATTTTATGTAATTCGTTCGGTTATTAAGCTTCTGCACACTTTAATTCTTTCACCAGCTGCGGTACAATCTCATAAATATCTCCTACGATTCCATAATGTGCTGTATGAAAGATAGAGGCGTTTTCATCTTTATTAATTGCAAAGATACGATCTGAGTGATTCATTCCTGCGACAAACTGTACGGCACCTGATATTCCCAGGGCGATGATCAGTTTTGGCTTCACCGTTCTGCCGGAGAGACCAATCTGCTTCTTTGCCGGAATCAGTCCTGCCTCCACAAGGGGTCTTGTACCTGCAATCTGGGCATGGAGCAGATCTGCCAGGTCCTGTACCATAACCATATCTTTTTCGGATTTTATGGCTCTGCCGACTGCAATGATCACCTCTGCATCTGATATGTTTTCTTCCACTTTTTTCTTCGTAACCTTCAAAACCTCAATCTGTGATTTTAATTTTTCTTCTTCCAGTTCACATACCGTTATTTTTCCTTTTGAATCGCACTGTCTTTCCGGCGCATTCATAATTTTATATCTTACGGTTGCCATCTGGGGTCTTGTATTGGGACATATAATCTGAGCCATAATATTACCGCCAAAAGCTGGTCTGATCTGAACAAGATCCGTATTTTCTTTCATTTCAAGTATGGTGCAGTCAGCAGTTAATCCGGTTCTGAACCTGGTGGCTACTCGGGGAGCAAGTGATCTTCCTGTGGTTGTGGCACCGACCAGTATGGAAGATGGCTTTACTTTATTAATAAAATCTTCCATGGCAGCCGTATAAGTTTCGATCCTGAAATCCTTCAATTCTTTGTTATCATATACAAAGACCTCATCCACACCGTAATGCAGCAGTTCTTCTGCTTTCTTTTCTATATTGTGGCCAATAAAAACGCAATACACCGGAAAATCAACAACTGAAGCAAGCTCTCTGGCTTTTCCGATCAGTTCCATTGTCACCGGATGAATGGTTCCTTCCACATGGTCAACATAGACGGCAATTCCTCTCCACAGGCTCTTATCAACCTTCTTTGTTTCTGTTTCAACAAATTCCATCACTCCTGCCGGACCTTTTTTCACACATATCTTACACATTTTACAGCCTGCATTCACCTGTACTTTTCCATCTGTGTATTCAATTGCTCCAAAAGGGCAGACCTTTAATAATTCTTCTATATTTGACTCATTTACATTCTCCTGGTTACATATTAATTTTCCCATAAAATCCCCGCCCTTCTTTATATAAATTTTAACTCTTTCAGTTTTGATGCCATTTGTAAACTGAGTTTATCGCCGGTTCCAGTCCATATTTCTCTGTCGTTGTTGACTGATGGGGGAAATATTCTCTCTACCTGCGTGGGTGAACCGTTTAACCCATATTTCATCTCATCTTTATCTTCAAAATCATTCATGGTCAAGATTTTGATTTCTTTGTCTTTTGCTTCTAGCTTTCTCTTGTAAGATGGCAGCCTTGGCTGGAAAATATCTTTTTCAACTGTAATTAAACAAGGAAACTGGATTTCGGCGACTTCAATGGTGTCAGGCATATCCATTTCTACTATGATTGATTTTTCTTTTATTTCAACAATCTTTAAAACGTTGGTGATATGCGGGATTCCAAGATATTCTCCCATCTCCGGTCCTACCTGGGCGGTATCACCGTCAGTTGTCTGCTTCCCGCACAAGATAAGGTCAAAATCCCCCATTTTTCTCACGCCCTGGGAAATGGTATAAGAAGTAGCAAGTACATCTGCTCCTGCAAACTTCCTGTCTGTTATTAAAGCTCCGTCGTCCGCTCCCATCATATATGCTTCTTTAATAACCTCTTTCGCCTGAGGCGGTCCCATACTGATCACCTTTACCGATCCGCCCTGCTGCTCTTTCATTTTCAGTGCGGTTTCTAACGCATACAAGTCATAGGGGTTCATTTTTGAATCTACACCATCTCTCTTTAAAACACCAGTTACAGGATCCACTTCAACTTTTGAAGTATCCGGAACCTGCTTGATACAGACTAAAATTTCCATACGTATCCCTCTCTTTCTATGTATTAAATATAGTGTGGCAAATCATACAAACGTAACTTGAATTTGTATCGCTTAATTGGTATTATGGTCTGACCACTTGGAACCATAATATCACAATTTTAAAAAAACATCTATACTTTTAAAAAAATAATAGCAAAAATACCAAAAAAAACAAATGGCCGGAGCAGCTTCTCCCATCATATCGATAAAAAGCCGTTCCGACCACATTGCATCAGCATGTGATAATGCCGCTATTTAGAAATAGCCACCAGATCATTTAGTATATCCCCATCCTGAAAATCAGTTAGTATTGCTGCTCTGTTAAGGCAGTTAATCCCGTCTTCTTTCCTTCCCAGTTTTGAGAGGGCAATTCCCTTGCCTTTTAAGGCTTCAGGATCATTTTTCTCAAGCTTCAATGCTCTCTCATTATCCTCAAGACAACGCTCATAGTTTCCGCACATATATTCACAAAAACCTTTTGCTCTTAAAGCTTCCCGGTTTTCAGGCATTAATTCATGCACTCTTTCAAATGCAAAAGCTGCTTCCTGAAACTGTTCTTCTTTCATAAGCTGCAGCGCTTTTGCATAAAGAATCTCTCCATCCTGATTATTGGAATATCTGTTCTTCATATCCTTTAGTTCGAGATTATATGCACAATACTGATTCTCAGAATATATGCTTCCGTTCATTGTAAGTCTTGTATTTGGGCATCCTCCCAGACACTTTTTCCCATAGATGCAGATATTGCAGTCTCCGTCTAACTGACATTTTTTCATACTTCTGCACCAGCTGAATTTCTCATCGCTTTCCCAGATGGAACGAAGCGATTCGTTGCGCAGATTTCCCTCAACATACTGTTTATCACGAATGGAAGTACAGCCCAGTATATCTCCATTATGAAGAATTCCGAAACTTCTGGTTCCTGCATTGCAGCCATCCCAAAGAGATACGATTGGTGTATTATAAGAAATTCTCTTTATCTCCATTTCCTTTTTTGTATAATAACCAATACAGTCTGCAGGATAAATCTTAATTCTGCCTTCTTTTGCCGTATCATAGCAAAAATCAATTAAATCATTTACCTGCTCCGGGTCGAGAACCCATTCCGGCCTCTTTTTAAAATTCCCCATAGGAAGACCAATCTGTACCTGCCAGGAATCCACTCCCATTGAAATCAGATTTTCTTTCAGTTCGGTCAAAAACTCAATGTTCTTCTTGGAAACTGTCGTAATGGCACCTGTCTGGATTCCTTCTCGTTTCATTAACTGAAACGCTTTCCTAGCCTGTGCAAAAGCACCCTTTTTACGGATGTTGTCATGAATTTCTTCCGTTCCATCTATACTGACAGCAATAGTACTAATATTGCTCCCTTTTAATTTAAGAACCATTTCTTCTTCCAGGAACCAGCCATTGGTTATTATATTTACAGAAACACCCTTATCAGACAGACGTTTTACCAGAAGGTGTACATCTTTTCTTGTTAATGGCTCCCCGCCAGAAAGCGTAATCCATTTAAGCCCCATATCCGCAATCTGATCACAGACATTCAGTGCTTCTTCTGTATTCAATTCATCCGGTAATGCTTCTGCACACGATGAACCACAATGTTTACACCGCATATTGCAACCCATGGTTATTTCCCAAACACAGGTCAAAGCCTGATATTTCATAATCTGCCCCCTTTTAATTTGCATTGCATTCTGGAAAACCATAATCAGTACATGGATCCTGTATTCCGCAGG
>NZ_JBANEW010000035.1:0-435 GCF_049890855.1 Lacrimispora sp. 38-1
AAAGACCAGGTGAGTATGACAGTTAAGGATAACGCGATTACAGCGGTTACCTGGGATGGAATAAAGGAAGACGGTACCAAAAAGAGCCAGCTTTCCATGGATGGAAAGTATGTCATGACAGAAAAAGGTCTTAAGTGGCATGAACAGGCGGAAGCAGTTGTGAAATATGTACTGGAGAATCAGTCCCTGGAAGGCCTTGTGAATAAAGAGGGATATACAGATGCTGTATCCTCCGTCAGCATTAATTTAATGGGATTTGTAAATGGAGTGAAAGATTGTCTCAGCCAGGCAGCCGGAGAAAGCGGCAGCCCGACAGCAGAACTAAAAGATGGAACTTACACTTATGAATCACCGGAATTTGACAAGAATGGATTCAAAGATCAGGTGAGTATGACAGTTAAGGATAACGCGGTTACAGCGGTTACCTGGGATGGC
>NZ_JBANEW010000036.1:0-726 GCF_049890855.1 Lacrimispora sp. 38-1
CTTCCATCACCAGCCGCTGTTGCGCCGGATGCCGGCCCTCCATCAGCAACGGGACCGGGGCGTCCGCCGGTGGCGCATGCACCAGCCGCACCGCCTCGGTGATACCCGGCAGCTGATAGTCCGACAACAGAGTCTCAGGCAGCCATTCCCGGATCGGGAAGCGATCCAGATACCCCAGCGCCTGCTGACACAGGCTGCGCACGCGCGGCTGCTGAATGCCCTCGGTCAGCGGATAGACCGGCGTCAGAGTCGCCTGGCCCGCCGGCGGCATGGCCGGGGGATTCACCTGATATTCGGGATGATAAAACTCGAAACCCGCACGGCCCGGGCGGACTTCGCCAAAACAGCGGACCCGCACCCCCTCTTCGAGTTGGTTTTTCTGGGCGGCATTGAAGTGAAAAAACCGCAGCACCAGGAAACCGGTGTCGTCCCTGAGGGTGACCTGAAGACTGCGGCGTCGACCCATCACCAGATCGGTCTTGACCACCTCACCTTCAACCACCGCCACGTCCCCGATCCGCAGACGGCCCATGGGCACCACACGGGTTCGATCTTCATAACGGTGCGGCAGATGAAACAGCAGATCCTGCAGCGAGGCGATGCCCAGGCGATCCAGCTTGCCCGCCAGGGCACTGCCGACGCCTTTGAGCTGGGTGACCGGGATGTCATCCAGAGAGGTGGCCATGGAGGTCAGGCGCTCTCGGCGATACTGGGGGTTTCGGTTCG
>NZ_JBANEW010000037.1:0-497 GCF_049890855.1 Lacrimispora sp. 38-1
TTAAACAAAAAACTGCTTATGAAAGCAAGCTTTCAACACAGTTTTCCGTTTGATTGTGCACACATTACTAGCAGACACGAAATTTCTGGTGCCGATGCGCTTAGGGGACACACCCGTTCCCATCTCGAACACGATGGTTAAGACCTAAGCGGCCGATGGTACTATACTGGAGACGGTATGGGAGAGCAGGTGGGTGCCAGATTTATTTATGGGCTTATAGCTCAGCTGGTTAGAGCGCACGCCTGATAAGCGTGAGGTCGGTGGTTCGAGTCCACTTAAGCCCATTGGTTTAAAAAACCAGAGAAAAAAGAATACAGGGATAGCCTTAATAGGGTAGACTCACATCCAAGATTTCATGGGGGTGTAGCTCAGTTGGGAGAGCACCTGCCTTGCAAGCAGGGGGTCAAGAGTTCGAATCTCTCCATCTCCATTCGATGTTATTATGAGGCATTGAACACAGTTATTTATCGATTGTGTACTCCTCTGAAAACATCGCA
>NZ_JBANEW010000038.1:0-352 GCF_049890855.1 Lacrimispora sp. 38-1
AGCTGGTGCTGGGCGAAATAGCCAATGGCCAGATGCTCACCGCAGGCCCGCTCGCCCGCCAGCAGGGTCGACTGGCCGCGCAGGGCGTCCATCAACGTGGACTTACCGGCCCCGTTCGGCCCCAGCAGACCGATTCGGCTGCCCGGCAATAGGGTCAGGTTGATGGCATCAAGCACCGTAGTCTCGCCATAGCCCGCGCGACCGTCTCGGATTGACAGCAACGGGTTGGAGACTTTTTCAGCCATCGGGAACTCGAAGCCAAATGGCGAGTCAATATGCGCCGGCGCGATGCGCTCCATACGTTCGAGCGCCTTGACCCGGCTTTGGGCCTGACGCGCTTTGGTGGCCTTGG
>NZ_JBANEW010000039.1:0-333 GCF_049890855.1 Lacrimispora sp. 38-1
ATGCAGAAGTTCGGCTATACGGTGAATTACTTTATTAAGGGGACTACAACTGCAGTACCAGGACTTAAGGCACTGACCGGAAATGCACCGGTAGGAACATTTACCTGGAGCAATGCGCCAAAGACAACAACCGGCTATAAGCTGGTGACCAGTCCAGCACAGCCGGCGAGCATGACAATCACAGCCGCAGGTCCCAACGTGAAAACAGTTTACTATGAAGTGGATGATACGCAGAAGTTCGGCTATACGGTGAACTATTATATCAAAGGTACCACAACAGCAGTACCGGGCCTTACACCACTGACCGGAAATGCACCGGTAGGGGAATTCACC
>NZ_JBANEW010000040.1:0-908 GCF_049890855.1 Lacrimispora sp. 38-1
GTAAATGGTAAATAACCCGTCTACTTTTGGATTCCTCGTAAAATTGAGATAATGGTGTAAAGTTGAAAAAGTTTCTAACAAACTTTTCACACAGAACTCAAGGAGGAACTCCACATGGACACAAGACTTGCAACCAACCAGATCCGACTCAGTGAGTGGACCAGAATTATTAAAGACCGTTGTCAAAGTGGTCTGAAAGTCGATGAATACTGTGAACAGCACCAGTTATCACGTCATGCCTATTACTACTGGCTAAGAAAAGTGAAAGAAGCTGCTCTGATACATAACAGCTTTATTGAACTTACGGCTCTCCCGGAAAAAACTGTTCCTGCTACAACAAGTGAAAACCATTTTACTTATCAAATGACCGTTACTATTGGAAATACTGTATTAGGAGTTAGCGAATCAACTCCAATAGAACTTCTCTCCAGAGTGCTTAAGGTGGTTCGTAATGCTTAATGACGCTGCCGGCTTTAAGCATATCTATATCTGTACCGGATATGTGGATCTGCGCCGGGGGATAGATGGATTGGCAGCTATGATCAGTGGCTCTTTTGGGCTCGATCCAACGGAACCCGGAAGTATTTATCTGTTTTGTGGAAGAAAAACAGACCGGTTAAAAGCACTTTTGTATGAGGGCGATGGCTGGTTACTTTTATATAAGAGGCTGACTAGCGGTCATCTTCAATGGCCACGCAGTAGGCAGGAAGCACAATCAATTACCGAGCAGCAATTCCGATGGCTGATGGAGGGGCTTTCCATCGAACAAAAAAGAACCATATCCAAGGTAAAACCGGAACTCTATTAACTCTTAATTACATAAGTACCTTAACAGTTAAATCCTTTATCCTAAAGCTAAAAAACACCAGAAATACGATGAATTTAAGAGCTTTTCATGGTATAATGAT
>NZ_JBANEW010000041.1:0-1817 GCF_049890855.1 Lacrimispora sp. 38-1
GCAAGTTGGTGTCAGTAATGGCATAGATGAAGGAAGCGCATAGCAAAGTTCTTGAGCCTACGAACAGAAACTTGATAAGGCGATGAGGTGGGTAAGGTTGCTCAACAAGCCGAAGCCCAAAAGGTAAACGTAAACCGAAGTTGTAAATCAAGAGGTTGTGGAATGAAAGATTAGTGTCTTACCTTGGGAGACCCTACCCACACATCGAAAGATGTGGTCGAAAAAGGTTTAGGGAGGGAGTCAGATGATGTCATAGTAGGCGTAACAGCTGAAGGACTGAAACGATTTATAGTACAAATCGTTATTAAGAGAATGGTGCATAAACCAGAAATCAGATGGACGGGAAAAGTAGGAACGTAACCGAGGAATACTGTCTATATCGAGAGGGGTGTTATGCATAAATTTTGTAATAATCAGAGGAGTAACAACGAATGGAATTAATAGATGTGATTACATCAAAAGAAAATCTAAACAGAGCCTATAAGAAAGTAGTGGCAAACAAAGGAGCAGGCGGAGTTGATGGAATGAAAGTCGAGGAACTTGGTGAATACATCAAGGAAAACAAAGATGAAATAGTCCAGTCAATTAGAAACCGAACCTATATGCCAAAGCCAGTACGTAGAGTTTATATCCCGAAAGATAATGGAAAAATGAGACCATTAGGAATTCCAACAGTCTTAGATAGAGTAGTACAACAAGCTATTGCTCAGCCCATTATAGATATTTATGAAGAACTATTCAGTGAGTTTAGTTATGGCTTTAGACCAGGAAGAAGTTGTCATGATGCCATAAAACAAGCATTGGAGTATCTGAATGAGGGATATGAATGGGTAATAGATATTGATATAGAGCAGTTCTTTGATAAAGTAAATCATGACAAATTAATTCAAATTCTTAGAGAACAAGTAAATGACAGTACTACATTGAACCTGATTCGGAAATACCTGAAAGCGGGAGCAATGGAAAAAGGACTAGAGAAAGCTACAACAAGCGGTGTGCCACAGGGAGGTCCCCTTTCAGTTGTACTATCTAATGTATATCTTGATAAATTAGATAAGGAACTGGAGCAAAGAGGACTTCGTTTTACAAGGTATGCTGACGATACAATGGTGTTCACCAAAAGTGAGATGGCAGCCAATAGAGTGATGAAATCCATCACAGATTGGATAGAAAGAAAACTTTTTCTAAAAGTGAATGCAACCAAAACAAAAGTAGTCAGACCAACAAGAAGTAAATATCTTGGATTCACTTTTCTAAATCACGGTGGTGAATGGGAAGTAAAACCTACCACAGAAAAGAAAAAGAAGCTAAAGCAGAAATTGAGTGAATACCTCAAAAGAAACAAAGCTATGGCACGTCCACTTGCAGTAACCATTAAGCGAGTGAATGAAGTAGTCAGGGGATGGATTAATTACTTTAGAATTGGAATGATGAAAACGTTCATGCAAGAGTTTGGAGCATGGCTTAGGCACAAGATAAGAGTGATTGTTATAAAGCAATGGAAAACACCTAAGACAATATATAGAAATCTATGCTATCTCAATAAGAAGAATAAGAATGGATTCGACCATGAATCAATTTACAAAGTAGCAAATTCAAGGCTCGGTTGGTACAGACAAAGCGGAATGAATGTTGTGAACTTTATCATAAGTCCAGATTTGCTTGAAAATAAAATAAAGGACGGAGCTGGTTTGCTCAATCCTTTAAATTACTATCTAAGAAAAGTTGGAATATAAGTTGTAGAGCCGTATACGAGACCCGTACGTACGGTTCAATGAGAGGGAAATAATTCTTAGCAATTATTTCTCTACTCTATT
>NZ_JBANEW010000042.1:0-19690 GCF_049890855.1 Lacrimispora sp. 38-1
ATACCAAAGCTTTCGACAAAAGTCAACAGTTTTTCTTATTTTTATTTTTAATTTTTTTTGAGGAACGTACATCTCTTTTTCAACCTGGAAAAATCGCCACTGCCGGCTGATTTCCTCTATTAAAACAGCCGGCGATTATGTTTCAGCCAATCGTTCTTTTGATTGATTAGTCAATATTAAATACTTCTGAATGGAAATTACTATAAAACCGGCCGTCTAATGCTGTAAACTTCAATACACAATAGTCAGGATCATTAACACCCTGGGGATAATACATGGTATCTCCATTGCGCCATATCATTTGCCTGCTCGCTTCATCTTCCAAAACTTCCATAGTACCTCTAAGCATTACTCCCCGGAAAAATCGCTTGTCACAAAAATAGATACATGCGTTTTCGTTGTCTTTGTATTGTCCCACTCTCATTGATGATGTATTTGTGGTAAAATAAAACGTTTTTATCCCCTCTCTTTTTCTGGGCGGAAGCATTGCTTTCGTATTGGGAAATCCCATACAGTCAACCGAGCTTATAAATGAAACACTTTGCTTATCAATCAGGTTACCAATTGTTTTTTCGGCATTTATCATTTCTTACACCTCCTTATTGTAATAAGATAACTCAATTTTAAATTAAGGTAAATTACCCACTTTTTTGTAGGTATCGTCATTCTGCGAATCCATTTGCCTTTAGAACATCATTCATTCCATTCTCCAGCATCAGTTCAATGCCCACTTTTTGCATGATTGTGATCGCCTGCAGCAGTTCACGGCCCCGGTTCGTTAAACAATATTCCACTTTAAGGGGATAACCGTCAAATGTCTGCTTTGAAATGATACCAAATGACATCAGCTCTTTCAATTGTTCTAAAAGCATTTTCTGATTAATTTTTTTAATACTATGTTCCAGCTGGGACAGCGATAACGGCTCTTTACCCAGCAGCCATAAAATAATAGGTTTCCATTTGCCTCTCGTAATATCGTGTGTAAGTTCCAGAGGACAAGTATACTCATCACGTACAATCAAGGTGTCACCTCCCGAATATTTCTCTCTCTACTCTATACGCATGTATTTTTATCTATCATATCATTCTACAATTTTAAGGTCCAGACTAAAATAATAAAAATCAGAAAACCACAGAAACAATATTGGGGGTATATTGTTCCTGTGGCTGTTAATTCTTTATAATGGCTTTTACCTGATCACCGGCTTTTTAAGAACCTTTTTTCGAATTACCCGGATTTGATTTTTTAACTGGCGTCTCCTGCTTTTCTTTTACCTCATCGGAGCTCTTATCAGAGTCAGCTTTTGACTCCTGCTTTTCGTCCTTAGACTGTGTTTTTTCCGACTCTTTAACCTCTTTGCTCTGTTCTTTTACTTCAGCCTTTTCCTGCTTATCACCTTCCTGATTTACTTTTATATCTTCTTTCAGCTGGCTTTTTGTTTCTTTTTCTTGTGCAGTCTTTTCTGTTTTGTCCGGTTTCATACTCTGGGATGGTTTCTCTTTTCTGGTGACATCTGCAGCTTTACTTTCCTCTGCCGAAGGATTGCCAGCGCCTGAAGTTTCTTGGCTCATCGTGTTTGATACGGCATCAGATGGGGAGGCAGCTTCACTGGTTGTTTCAGGCTGCTCTGCAACGGCTGTTTTTCTATTCTTTTTAATTTCTTTCATAATATCTTTTACAGGTCTGTTTAACCATTCCTCTATTACAATACTGTCAGGATCGCCGGCACTTGACTTTAATTTTTCTACTAAATTCAGTTTACCAGGTGTCACTCCCAAAGTTCTTGCTTCCCGGACCCGTTCTAATCCGACACTGGATACCTCGACTTCTACCGTTTCATCAACAAGTTTCTCAACTGCCTCACGTATTTCTAAAACAAATTTATCGGATATTTTCCGATTGCCGCCTGACACGGTAATAACAATACCGCCATCAATTGCTTTGCCCCATTGTGTATCCGTACCGCTGTTTTCCATAGCCTGACTGGCTGTAGCGGTTGCCGGTTCAGCCGTTTCGTTACCTTCCTTTGCCGCTTCGCTGGCTGTGGCTGTCACCGGCTCTGCTGTTTCATTGCTGCCCTCCACAGCTTCGCTGGCTGTGGCTGTCACCGGCTCAGTATTGCTTTCCTCAAAATAACCCTCGTTTGAAATCTGCTGTACCGTTGCCAATATGGCATCTTCAATGGTCTTATTTTTTAAATCTGTCATATTCAGTTCATCCAGTATGGCTTGACCGTCATCATTAACTGCCTTTACCTTAATCACCCGATCCAGCCGGTTCAGCGTATATTCTATGGAAGGATTCACATCAAGGCTGACATAAGAATATGGCGCAGCATAAACCCATACACCCGCACCGGTACCAAAAAGCATGATTGCCGCACAGGAAGCACATAATGCCATTTTTTTCGTTATAGGTAAATTTTTCATTTTTAAGTCCTCTTCCTTTTGTATTGACCAGATTTCCTGGCCTACCGCATAATTTCTATTTTTTACTTTTTTTATGCTGCCATCATCAGACAAAACAGCTGCAAATTTACCCTTTATTTCAAGTACAACTGATTTCATCGTTTCATCTCCTCTCTGATGGTTCGCAGATATTCAGCAAGTTCCTGATACTCTCCGGATAGTATCACTATGGCTGCTATTATATATTTTCGATGCCGCTCTATTATTTTCCGGGGTACTTTTGTATTATTTTCAAGAATTTTTACAGGTAATAATTTCGTATTTTCCAATACATGGGTAACCATTGGATCTCCTAAACAGAATGCAATGACCTTCCCGCAGGCAGTTTTTGTTTTCGCCGCCTTTGGAGAACATTTTATCAGATCAAAGAAAGTAAAGCCGTATTCCTTA
Source organism: Lacrimispora sp. 38-1 (assembly GCF_049890855.1). NCBI lineage: Bacteria > Bacillati > Bacillota > Clostridia > Lachnospirales > Lachnospiraceae > Lacrimispora > Lacrimispora sp. 38-1. Next base: position 2,860 of record NZ_JBANEW010000042.1, read on the forward strand.
AGGATATCATTTACCGTATTGATTTCAAATGCAAGGCTTTCCTGTTTATGTGACTCCAGTGATTTTTTAGAGACAGCATATCGAATGTGATCATTTTCAATATCATCTTCATCCGAATCCGAATCAAACAGGTTCGGATTCACGGATATTTCATTTTTGTATTTCTTCTGCTGTCTGATATAATCTATTAACCGTCTTTGCATCACCATTTTTGCAAAATTAAAAAAACTGCCGCGTTTTAAATCATAATCCTTAACAGCCTGTACAAATGCGCCTAAAGCGATGGACCATTCGTCATCACTTTTCGTTATAAAATGTCCTGTAACCTTAAATGCATTACTCAAAATGAACGTTTCCTGCTGTTCGATAAAACGATTTAATGTATTTTCATCCTGTGCCGCTTCCAAAGCCAGGTAATCCAGTTCACGCAGGACTATCCCCTCCCTTTATCCGGATTAAATGTATGTATCCGGAAATTATTTACTCTTCTTCTAGTTATATTCGATCATACTTTTATTTTTTTTGGGGTACCTGTCAATTTTTTTAATAAATGCCTGCCCATAAATACCCACCAGATCAATATTGCCTTTTTCATTGATCTGATGGGTATTATTATTATATTATTATATTTTTATATTATATTTTTTCATCTTGCTATAAAGCGTATTCCTTCTAATTCCTAAATCACTGGCTGTTCTGGTGATGTTCCCGTTATTCTTTTGAAGAACTTTCTTCAGTTGTTCCCGCTCCACATAGGCTAAGTCTAAAATTTCTTCCTCCTGACCGGTATCTTCACAACCGGTTTCCTGATTAAAGTATTCTGTAGGAATGGTTTCGGAATTAACAATCAACTCCACGATGTTTTCCAGTTCCCTGATATTTCCGGGCCAGTTATAATTCATCATCTGTTTTAAATATTCCTTTGGAATTGCCACCTCTTTTTTATTAAGCTTATTACAGATCAGTTTCATAAAGTATTGGATCAGCAGACCGATATCCCCTTTTCGTTCACGCAGTGGCGGCAAATATAACGGCAGTACATTAAGGCGGTAATAAAGGTCCTTTCTGAATCTTCCGGATTCCACTTCTTTTTTTAGATCTTTATTGCTGGCAGCAATGACCCGTACATTAACAGGTATCGACTTCTGACTGCCAATCCTTGTTATGATTCCTTCCTGCAGTACTCTTTGAAGTTTCACCTGCATATCCAGAGGCAGCGCACCGATTTCGTCAAATAATATGGTCCCGCCATCCGCCTGTTCGAACTTCCCCTGGCTTCCTCCTTTTTTTGCTCCTGCATACGCGCCCTCTTCATAGCCGAAGAGCTCCAGCTCCATAAACTCTTTTGGTATTGCCCCGCAGTTAATTGCGATAAACGGTGCATCCATTCTGCTGCTGTAATTGTGTATGGACTGGGCAAACACTTCTTTTCCGGTACCGCTTTCCCCTAAAATCAGGATCGTTGACTTGCTGTCTGATATTTTTTTTGCATATTGGACAATTTTTAAGAAACTGGGGTCCTCACCAATAATTTTATCAAAGATATAATAGGCCGCAATATTTGATTTTTTTATCTCTTCAAAAATGTATACAATCTCGATACTGTCATCCACAGGATTATATATGGGATTCGCCGTAAGATGACAGCTAAAATTCTTAATGCTGATATCCTGTTCCACATTCTCTCCATTAACGATAACTTCTATCATGGATTCCCAGTTTCTGATCAGCTCATTCACCCTGGTTGTTTCCATAAGGCTGTCAGCTTTGCCGAAAAGTTCGGTCGCCTGATTGTTATATAATTTTATATTTCCTTCCAGATCAGAAGTAATAATTGCAACCGGCATGGAATTGAATATGGTATTCATATGTTTATAATTTATATTCTGTAATTTATGGTACTCTTTTACTTTGAGCATTTCTTCAATGGCATTGGAAGCTGCAATTACCATTCCAAGAGTATGTGGATGAACCTGTTCCGTATAGCCTGTCAGATTTAAAACTCCAATGAGTTTCCCATGGCTGTCTTTGATGGGAGCTCCGGAGCAGGTCCACCGGTGGTAGGCCTTTATCAAATGATCTTCTCCAGATAATTGTATGGGGCTTCCCGTTTTCAGCACAACCGCCATTGCATTTGTACCAATACTCTCCTCATCCATGTAAGCGCCCGGAATCATCTTCAGTTCAAAGGCCTCATTCAGGATCTTCTCATTGCCGAATACATTTAAAATACAGCCTTCCCCATCCGTCAGTAAAACGAAAAAATTATAATCAATAACAAAATTAATCAGCTGCTCCATATATGGGGCTGCAGTTAAGATCATATTTCTTTTCTCTGCAAACTTCTTTTGCAATTCAATATTATCGATTATTTTTTTACTGTAGACCTGGTCGCAGCTGATATCCGCCGCTATGCTTCTCCTTCGTGAGCTTTCAATAATCGTGCGAAAATCATTATGATTCATCCTGAATTGCCCCCCTTTCATACCAAACGTTTCACCTGACATATGGAATCTTCCTTCCACAGCAATTCGTAAACACAGCCATATGGCTGTCTGATCAGGAAAAAATCGTCAATGGAAATCCCCTGTATCTCACTTAAAATGGTTCTGTTAACTCCGGCATGTCCAATGATCATGATATCTCCGGAATAGCTCTTTCGAATGCGTTCAAATTCAGGCAGCACTCTTTCTGCCAGCTGCCCGAAGCTTTCCCCTTCCGGCGGCTTAAAGGTTAATAAATTCTTTCCCCTTTCTTCGTAAGCAGCAGGGAAATTCATTTTAATCATTTCGATTGGTTTGTTTTCCCATAATCCTAAATTAATTTCCGTAAATTCCTTTACCTGGATAAAATCGTGCCTGCTGCCTCCAAACAGGATCTCTGCCGTTTGCACACACCTTTTTAACGGACTGGTAAAAACAAAATCTATTGGAATATCTTTAAATGTTTCCTTTAAGAATTCCGCCTGCATGATTCCTTCCTGATCTAAGGGCAAATCTGTAATCCCCAGATATCTCTTTTCATTTCCTGTATGTATCTTCCCATGCCTGACCAGATATATCCGTTTTGTCATATTGAAAGCCTGTACCGGTAATCCTTTCTATTTTATGGATGACAGACCGGGCCGACAGCCAGCGCCTTTTTATATTTTCAATTGCCTCTGGAGTGTCCCCTTTGTCTCTTAAAGCCTGAGTAAATTTTTCGTCCAGGCTGCAGATTCTGTCCGTCTTTACAATCTTATCCGCCAAATAAAGAAGTTCATTTTCTGTCAGTGGCTCCTGTTCATGAACATCTAAATCCATATGGGTTGCCATAATTTTGCTTACGGAATCATACCCCATGGCTTTTATGATATCAGCACCTGCAGCTGCATGATTTTTTTCATTTCTCATCATGTCATGTAAAAGGGCAGCTGCAGAAAGCGCATTCCCATTTAATTGAATGCCTGATGAGTCCAGCTTCATAAAAAGGTTATGTGCAATTTGTTCGACCGCATCGCAATGCCTGCAGACTGGTTCCGGGACTTTATAATATGCCCTGATTGCCCGGCATTCTTCCGCATCAGGAGCATCCAGCTGATCATATGCCAGAAGATTTTCATAATCTTCTGCTTTATCCATGTCCATTAGTATGGCTCTGTCACATACTGGAACACATACGGAATCTTCTTCAAGCTTCTCCAGAATCCGTTTGAGTCCGCCTTCATCCGGACTTCCTGTGATCAAAGCATTGTATTTGCAGCTGATCAGCGGGGGATGACCTTTTTCACCATAAAATGTCGGATAAAGTATTCCTCTACTACATTTATAATATTTATCTGTCAAAAAATCCAGTGTTTTTGATTTAATTAATGGAATATCCACTGGCTGCATAAAAAATGCATCGATATTTTTATCCAAAGCCAGGATTCCCTTTTTTATAGAAGTCAGCATCCCCTCTGCATAGGATTCATTTAATACCCAGGTTACATCAGGGTCTTTCAGCTGCCCCATTACCTCATCACTATTATATCCCACTACAATATAAATATCCCGCACACCGGAACCACGGTATGTATCTATTAACCGCTCCATTGCTGTACGGCCTTTAAATCTGAACAATGGCTTAAAACCATTCATTCGTGAGGAATATCCTGCTGCTATTATAATAACTGCAATCCTATCCCCTGTCATAGGCCTGCCCTCTTCTTACCTTTATCAGTTCTGCCGCTATGCTGACCGCTATCTCCTCCGGAGTCTCAGCATGGATTCTAAGGCCGATCGGGCAGTAAATCCTCTTAACATCTTCTTTTGTAAAGCCTTCCTGTAATAATTCCTGATAAGTATAATCTCTTTTTTTGCTGCTTCCGATTACTCCGATATATTTTGCGTCGGTTTTTAACATCTGGGCAAGAACTTTCATATCATAGGAATGTCCCCGGGTTACAATAATAATATAACTGTCATGATTAATCATGATTTTATTTGATAAATTATCAAGAGAGGACAATGCCCTCACTTCATCTGCAGTCTGAAATCTTTTTTTATTAGCAAATTCTTTTCTGTCATCTACCACAACTGTATAAAATCCCAGTTCCTTAGTGAACCCTGCAATTTTCTGGGCGATATGCCCCGCTCCGATGATGCAGACACGTTCAAACCGGTAAAATGGCTCTATGAGATAACGCCCCTCTTCTTCCTGCAATTCAATTTCAATATGATTGAAATTTTCGCGGATGGATTTGGTGATCCTCTGCAAATCATGATCTTCAGTTCCATAAAAAGCAGTTTCTGTACAGATCCATTTGTCTTTGCCTGTGATAAACGGAATATCCTTGTGGACCTTTGTAATCAGCACAAATTCCAATCCCTGTTTTTTTAGTTCGCCTGCCTTCTGATAAATACTCACAGCATCCCCATCATAGGGATCCACATATTCTATGAGTACTTTTACACCCCCGCCGCAGACCATATCTATGGAAGAATCCTTCTTATCGATCAGAATAAAATCCTTAATTACAAATTCCCTGCTTGCAAAAACTCCGGAAGAAAGTTTTGTTACCATGGCCTCCAGCATTCCCCCGCCAATGGACCCGATTAAGGTAAAATCCCGTTTTACTATCATTTTGGTTCCTGCTTCCCTTGGTGCGGAGCCAGATTTACTTACTATGGTCGCTACAACAAAATCCTGTCTGTCCCTCAGTAAAACATTCATTTTTTCGTAAATATCATCCATCTTTTCCCCCACCTTCCTGCAGACGAATCAAGTTTCTTTTTCCCATACTGTTTGTGATTTCAAATATCCTGCTGTCAGGCTTCCAGGTTATATGAAGCTTTAGATCTGTCTTCCACCCGGAACAAATGCGTTCAGCAATTTCTTCCTGAAGTTTCTTAAATGATTCTCCATTCATTAAAGTCAGGCGGATTTCCAACATATCTGTCTGGGAAAAAGCTGCGGTATAATCCAGTACTTCACTGTATTTTAAAATGATTTCATCAAGCTCCCTCAAATGCATTTCTTCCAAATTATCAAAAACCACTTTATTTGTAATTCTTCCTGTTACTTTATCCATTGTTCTTAAAAATGTCCCGCAGGCACACTGGTTTTGGGAAAAACGTGCCATATCACCGGTCCGGTACCGGATCAGTGGCATAGCCTGCCGGCGAAACGTGGTAAATACCACCTCTCCATACTGGCCATCCTTTGCAGGTTCTCCTGTCTCCGGATCAATAATTTCAAAATATAAATCCCCTTCCCGCAGATGATAACCGGCTAAAGCCTGGCATTCTACTCCTCCTCCGTATCCCATTTCCGTCATCCCATAGTGATTGAAAACAGCACAATGAAATCTGTTTTCCAATTCCTGCACCAGAACACCAGGCACATAGTCCGTACTCAGCAGAACCTTTTTTATATATTTACGGAATACTTCACTTTTAATCCGGCTGAAATATAAAATCTGCATGGGGATTCCCACAATACAGGATATGCTATTCTCTTTTATAATCTGTTCCACTTCCTCCGGATCTCTTAAAACTCCATGAACGATGCATTCTATATGAGACAAAGCCAGTGCTTTTTTTAACAGATCCCCAATGCTTCCGTATGCTTTGCCGGGGAGAAGCACTAATACCCGGTCAGACTGGTCAGACAGACAGCTCATACCATACTGAAAAAAATCGATGGTCTGATTTAAATCTTCTTCTGTAAAATAAATCCGTTTTTCCTCTCCGCTTGTTCCGGACGTATTAAGCGTAACAATCCGCTTTACTTCCTTTTCCGATACACATAAAAAGTCCGTCGGTTTTTTTCTTATATCTTCCGGATACGTAAAAGGAACAGCATGAAAGCCGCTCATGGTTTTTATGGAATCAATGTCTGTCTGTGCCAGCAGTTTTTTATAATACCTGCTGTTATCTTTTGCATAATGCAGCGTACTGACCAATTGTTGTATCTGGTATTCTTCCAGTGCCTGTCTGCTTCGTTCATGGATTCCGGTACGTTTAAGAATCCAGTTTTCCAACGGCGTCTGCTTCATCTTGCGACCCCTTTTCTATTTTCTATAAAGAGACCTTCCTTCCGTATTTGTTAAATTATACATACAAAACGGGATGAGTCTTAAATCACCGGTCACAACATGAATGCAGCAGTCTCTGATCCGGTCTAAGTTAACATTCCACGCATCCTGAAATGCCATTGCAGAAATACTGAAGGAATTCCTCTGAATATTCTGCAGTATGACGTCCCAGTCAGAAGCGTCCTTTTGCTCCTCACAGGCTTTTTCTTCATGGCCCGACCAGTTTCTGGCTACAAACGCTTTTGCCTTTTTTGCTCCTTCTTCTGCCCGTTCTGAACCGCAGCAGCAGCTTTTTCGCTTTGTAACCGGCTTTAGTTCCGTTCCGTCAATCATGTAATTGCCGTGAAAGGAGCAAAGAGAATTTTCACACCCCGGCGGTTCCATGCTTTCGGCAGTTATCATTCCTCCCGTTTGTCTTGTTACTTCTTCCATGACTTCAGGCAGAGTGATTCGGTCCATATCGGCAGGTGCATGGGGCATCCTGCCAAAGTAACTGACCGGCTGAAAATGCACCCCTCTGACTGCAGGAGCCTGCCCGGCTGCAAACCGGATTATATCCCCAATCTGAAGGATGTTAATGCCTGGAACCAGTGTCGGCACCAATACAACCCCGATCTCATACTTTCTGCAGTTTTCTATCGCTTTCAGTTTCTTATCAATCAGCGGCTGTCCTCTCAGCTTTTTATATGTTTCATCACTGATACCGTCAAATTGTAAGAAAACGGAACTGAGTCCTGACATCTTAAGTGCCCTGACATAGTCTTCCTCTTCTGCCATGCGGATCCCATTGGTATTCACCTGAATAAAAGAAAAACCCAGTTCTGTACCCATTCTGACGATTTCCGGCAGATCATCTCTGACTGTTGGCTCTCCACCGGACAGCTGAATATTACAGTTGCCGGAAACTTCAAAAACCTTTTGGTATTGAAGGCGGATGGTATCTAAAGATGGCTCTTCACTCTTTGCTGTGTGAGAATCTGCAAAGCAGAATTTACAATTTAGATTGCAGTTCTGAGTTACTTCAATTAACGCCGTGCATGTATGCTGCCTGTGATCTGCACAGAGTCCGCAATCAAAAGGACAGCCCTCTGTAACACTGGTCACAGGATTTTTGATATGTGCTCTTTCCTTATTTCTGATCCAGCTGGTCATGGGAATACCGCCTCTCCACAAAACCGTTGTTGAAGTTCCATGTTCCGGACAGGTCTTTCTCATAAAAGAAGTACCTTCCTCTGTAATAATGAACGCAGGTATCTTCTTTAAACAGACAGGACATAAGCTTTCAGTTTCATGCAGATCAATCATTATCATTCTCCCTGTTTCCGTAATCAAAGCCGTATTCAAACAGCATTTCACAAACCTTCAGATAACTTTTTGCAAGTATATCTCCGCACTTTACCTGATAGGTCTGGTTTCCGTCCTTAAAGCTTGTCACTCCAATCAGGTCCTGACAATCCATGCTTCCGAATTCGATTTCAAACCATTGGCAGTATTCATCAATCATTCTTGAAAAATGCTCATTTGCGTATTCCTCTTCCCTGCCTTTTCCTGCATACAGTCCCAGTATCCCGACTCCGCCGGTTAAGACACCGCAGGTTTTCTGATTCCCCCCAATCCCTTTGCAAAGGCCTTGTACCGCTCTTATCAGGTCATGATTTTCCTTTTCCTCTTCTTCAAGGGCTAATTTCATCATAACCTGTGTGCAGCAGAAACCCGACGCAGACAATTTAAATATTTTAAAAGTCAGATCATCCATGATTTTGCTCCTTTCTGCCAATCAGTATAAAATACCCTGGTTTACATAGCTTTATCTTTTGTTGAAATAACGTTCCTGTTTCACAATCTCCGCTTCCCACCGCCTTATTCCAGAAAACATCCATGGAACCGAACTGAAAAATGATCTTTACCATCAGTTCTTTTAACAGATCACTGCAGTCCTCAGTCAAAAGGATATCAAAGCCCATATCCTCTATCTTTTCCTCCAGTTTTTCCAGATCATGAAGTCCTCTCATGCAGCTGACAATGGAACTGTTTTTTAAGTCTGCGGCTGCATCCGGATTTTTTGCGTAAACATCGGTGACCACAAAAAAGCCGCCATTTTTTAAAACCCGCCTTACCTCACTTAAAGTCTTACCTATATCATTCATGAGTGATAAGGTGCATTCTGCCAGTACAAAATCAAAATTTTCGTCTGGAAACGGCAGAAAATCTCCTGTTCCTGTCACAAAATCAGCAAACGGGCATACCTCCTTAGCCATACCAAGCAGTTTTTCGGAAGGATCAATTCCAACCGCTTTTATTTTATAGTTCTCATATAAAAATTCAATCGTGGCACCCATCCCGCAGCCTAAATCCAGAATCCTGTTCTCAGAAGTAATATGGCAAAACTCGACGGCCTTCTTTGTCAGTTTAAACTCTCCCGGCCTTAATGTACGGCCCATTACGTCGCTCATGCATCTGCTTTCATATGCATTGCAGCTTTTCAATTATTTATCCTCCAATCCCTTTTCTACTTCCAGCATTTTCCCCAAAGCCAGTTCCTCACTGATAAACACCTGATTGCATTGGGGACATTTAAAAAGTTCTACTTCAAAGTTTCCTTCCAGATACCTTACTTTCACCTTTTCCGGGACCAGCTCCCTGCTGCATCTGCTGCAGATCCATGGATTTTTTTCCTTCTTGTCAGCTTCCACTTTTACTCCTCCAATATTTCCATCCTGTGGCTGTACACCTGTTTGACAAAAATCTCATTTTCCTTTTCCTCATACTGAACCCAGTATGTCACATTTCCCAGCCTTAATCTGGCCAGGTAATTGCATGTATCCGGCTGAAAGAACCGTTCATTGTTTTTTCTGGAATGGTCAACGACTTTCCATACATCATCTGTTAAGATAAACCGCTCATCCATAACAGCCATAACATCATCCGGTATTATTAATTTAAAATCACAGCCTGTTTCCATATCCTGATCTTCCTTCCATATTTCTTTCAGCAGATCTGCCTTTAATTTTCTTCTGTTGTTATGTCTGTCAGATAATGTGAGAATGGTCTGAGGAGTATCGTCATCAATTTCATTTCCATAAATAATATCCAGAATGTGGTATACTCTCTTATTTCCCCTCATAAGAGAATCCTTGCACATTGCACAGTAAACCAGCAGATCTTCGCTGCTTTCACTGATGCGGTCCGATACAAATGCTTCCGCCTGTTCTTTATTGGCATTGGAAACCAGTCCGCCATAGCCGCAGCATTTTGCTTTTTCCCTGGAATAATCAAGTTCCTCTATCTTATAGCCTAAGGTTTTTGCAATATTGCGAATGCTCTCATGAATTCCCCCATGATATCTTGCAGTACAGGCATCATGGATATTTAAGATCCGCTTTCCCTGTTTAATGTCAACCTCCGGCAAACCATAATGATCCAGAACTTCCCATAATGATACAGTCTGAATCATAGGCATATATTTTTCAAACACACTCATGCAGCTGGTACATGCCAGGATAAAAACCGGTTGTCCCATATCTTCCCAAACGTCTTTAATCTTATTCACATTTTCCTGCATTAAATCCTGTCTGCCTGCCCAGTCAGCCGGAGCACCGCAGCATCCTAAATATAATCCCACATCATTCTCAGCTTCCCGTTCCTTAATCACTCCAACCAGATGCTTATACAGCTCCCCGATATACTTTGCATGGGTGGCACTGAGCTGACAGCCGGGATAAAACAGATATCCAGTCTTTCCAGAGCCTTTATACAGTCCTCTTGCATATTGGGAGAAAGCCAGAACAGGGTAGTAAAAGAGGGATTTTGACTGTTCTTTATCCGGCTGTTTTCTGACAAACGAACAATCCTCACTCATGCTGAACTGCATATCCTTCAGTGCAAAATCATGTGCGGATAATGGCATCTTACCTCGTTCCACCATACTCTTCCTTGTTTCATGAATGATATCCTGCATCCCGATTCCAACCGGGCATTGTACCTTGCATAACCCGCATTCCGTACAGGAATTAATCATTTTATTTGCAAAGTGGGTTCCAAGAATAATCCGTTCATTGTGGCTGATTGATCTTATATATGCATTGGGCGTGATATCAAACTTCTGCATATGGCTGCAGGCCTTTATACACTCATTGCACTGGCATTTCAAGCAGCGCCCTGCTTCTTTCTGGGCTTCAGCTCCGGAATAAATTTCCGATTCTTTTTCTGCTGGTAAAACAGAAACCACATCTTTCACAGAATAATCCAATAAAGTCTTATAAACGCCTTCCCGTTCACGGGATGCAGTCATAGAGCTTTTCGTGATATACCGGTCAATGGATACCGCCGCTCTTTTTCCGGAACTGGCAGATAAAATAACCGAATCCTCACAGCCGGAAAGTTTTCCGCCTATAAATAGCGGGAGTTCATCAACCTGAAATGTCACCGGATCAGGCTGATCATGTGTGCTCCACTCCCCTGTTCCCAGATACAGGGCGTCAAACTTTCCCATAAACTCCTTAAGGATATCTTTCGTCACCTCTGTACCAAAATTTATTTTTATACCGCTTTTTTCAATTTGTTCAAGCTCTGCTTCTATCATATCCTTATGAAGGACGCTTCCTTCATAATTCCAGATTCTTCCGCCTAACCGGTCTGTTTTTTCATATATCGTCACCTGATAGCCTTTTTTATTTAAATCAATGGCTGCACAAAGTCCGCTCAGTCCGCCGCCGACCACTGCCACACTGCCCTTTTTCTTTGGCATTGGAATTGACTTTTTGGGAGGCTTATAACCCAGTTCGATCACTGCCTTCTCCAGTTCACTGATACGGATACTTCCTCCTGCACCGTTTCTGGAGCATACGTTTTCACACGGGTGATCACAGATTTTTCCCAGCAGTCTGGTAAGAGGAAGCCTGCTTTCCATAAGTTTATACGCTTTTTCAAATTCGCCCTTTTCAATTTCTGATACAAATGCAATCACCTCCATATGAACCGGACAGGAGGCTGTACAAACCGGCGGTTCATTATGAATGCACTGATTGCTGATTTCCAATAATTTATCCAGATCCATTCTATTTCCTCTCCTATCGCCGACTGTATGTTACTGTGATCTTCATCGTGTCCGTACGGCCTGCTGCCCTCAAAAACGGAAAGAGGAATTGGGAAATGTGATCACCTCCCAATTCCTGATTTAAATTATTTCTTCAGGCCGGCAAGGACCTTTTCAGGAAGCGCCGGTAAATGTGTCACTCTGACACCGCATGCATTGTAAATCGCATTGATAATGGCTGCATGTGGAGCAGCAAGAGGCATTTCACCGGCACCGGAAGCGCCGTAGAAGTTATTTGGTCTTTTTGTCTCTGTATACATGAGCTGAAGCACATCCGGTACGTCCTTGATCTGTGGAATTCCACAGCGTGTCAATGTGGTATGCTTTTTCAAATCATCAAAGTCTTCTGATAATGCAAGACCGATGCCCTGAACAAGACCGCCGTACATCTGCCCGTCTACGGCCAGTTTATTAATAATGGTGCCCACATCAGATGCCAGCGTCATCTTTTCGACTTTCGTCTTACCGGTGTTTAAATCAACCTCTACTTCTGCAACGCAGACTCCGTACATATAACCTGCAAACGGGTTGCCCTGTCCTCCATTCGGCGGCGTGTCGGTACATGGAGCAGTCCATTTTCCGCTGTATTTTAATTCCAGTCCTTCTTCCACCATTTCATCATAAGTCCGGTAGGTGCCATCTTCCTTTTTCATGGCTTCCAGTAAATTTCTGCAGGCTGCCGTAGTGGCATTGCCTGTTACCAGGTTCTGGCGGCTGCCGCCGGATGGTCCGCTGTTTGGAGTCTTTGACATATCATTCATGACCAGATCAATCTGTTCCGGTCTTAAATTTAACGGCTTTAATGTTTCGTGGGCATAAGTTAATGTACCAATATCTGCTCCCTGCCCGTGATCTTCCCATGAGTTGCCTACAGAAACTCCTTTTGGAGTAAGCTCTGCCCAGGCCTCCGAAGAATCAGGACCATCGAGACCGCAGCCATAAATGTTGACGGTAATGCCTACACCATACTTTTTATCCTGGCTTTCTTCATTCTTCCTTGCAGCATTCTTTTTTGCCTCTTCATATACCGGACGGGCCTTTTCAAATAATCCCTCCAGACAATATACATCAGGCTGGCAGCCCGTCGGCGTAGTATCGCCTTCTCTGTATATATTCTTATAGCGGAACTCAAACGGATCCATGCCCGCTTTTTCTGCCAGTTCATCGATCAGTACTTCTGATGGGAACATAATTTCCGGTGCTCCATAGCCGCGGAATGCGGAACCCCAGCCATGATTGGTACATACTGTCCGTCCATTTCCCCGGATATTGGGAATCTGGTAGCCCGCACCGCCGAACTGGAATCCTCTCTGTGTCAGTAAGTCGCCGAATTCGGAATAAGGACCATGATCCACGCTCCAGTCAGACTCCATGGCCAGAATTTTTCCTTCTTTGTCCGCAGCCATCTTCATTGTTGTCCAGAATGGAGATCTCTTTCCTGTATAGGTAATCTGTTGGAACATATTAAATTCCAGATATACGGGGCGTCCTGTTGCAAGAGTTGCTACCCCCAGCAGAGCCTCAATCGTCGGACTGAACTTGTAACCAAAGGTACCGCCGGTATTATTCTGTACAATATAAACATCTTCTGGTTTCATTCCCACACCTTCCGCTATCATCAAAGAATGAAAATGAATTGCAATGCTCTTGGAATGAATGATTAATTTCCCGTCATCATCCACATATGCAAAGCCTACATCTGGTTCAATCGGCAGATGGGGCTGTCTCTGAACATAGAAGCTGTCCTCCACAACATAAGGAGCGCTTTCCATGATTGGAGCTGTCTCTTCGCCCTTTGCCACATAGTTTTCAAAGTAGACATTGGGTGTACCCGGATGGATCTCAATTGCATCTTCTGCCATGGCATCCGGCGCATTCATGTATGCAGGCAATACTTCTAATTGAACTTTTACCTTGTCAACACCTGCATGGGCTGCCTTTTCATTCTCAGCAAGGACAATTGCCAGAGCATCTCCAAACTGGAAAATTTTCTTATCATTTAAAATCGGCCGGTCTAATCCGTCGCCTTTATTGGTAGGAAATGCCAAACCGTTGATCCGGTTTGTTCCCTTTACGTCTTTATAGGTCAATACTGCGTATACACCCGGCACTTTTTCTGCTTCTGAGGTGTCAATGGATATAATATTGGCATGGGATACATCAGCCTGTACAATCTTTGCATGCAGGGTATTAGAAGGAAGCTTTAAGCCCAGATCTGCACCAAAGTCCCAGGTTCCTGTAACTTTTGCCAGTGCAGACGGACGGATGTATTCCGTTCCAATTAAGGATGCACCTTCCGGTATCTTCTTCCAGATATCCTTAACTTCTATCTCTCCTCTCATCAATTTTGCTGCATCCATAACCGAATCCACCAAAGGCTTGTAACCGGTACAGCGGCAAAGATTTCTGTTTTTCTGGAACCAGTCTCTCACTTCTTCCCTTGTGGGGTTATTGTTCTGATCCAGAAGAACTTTAGCTGAAACAATGAAGCCCGGAGTACAGTATCCACACTGAGCACCGCCATGAACCATCCATGCAATCTGAAGGGGATGAAGGCGGTCTTTTGTGCCGACTCCCTCAATAGTGATGATCTCGGAATTTTCTTCCACCTTTTTCATCCTGGTAATACACGATCTCACTAATTTTCCATTAAGAATTACGGAACAGGATCCGCATTCCCCGATTCCGCAGCCCACCTTTGTACCAGTAAGGCCAAGCTGTTTTCTTAAAACATCAGACAGCTTGTCTTCCGCATCAGCAACCAGAATCGTCTTAGTTCCATTGATTATTAATGCTTTCTTTTGCATCGTAACCCTCCTTTAAAATATCGCTCTCTTCTTTGTGTTTTTTGCACAATTTAGTTCGTTATAACCCAACTTTTACTGTACATTTATTGTATTTTATTTCATATACTCTTGTCAACTGTCACCAGATTGACCACTTTTTAGACCATAAATTGTACAATGAGTGCAATTTATATCAACCTGGGATCTGACGGTTTTCGACAAAATACGAATTCACCAAGCATTTGATATCTTTTATCAATTAAGATTTTTGCATAAGCAGTATTACTATGTCCAAAAATAGGGCAATTTTATATTTTTTCTTCAAAATATTTTTTTTTATTCTGAAAATAATATCAAATATGCAGGGATAAAAACACGGAAAAAAGCCGGAAACAAGATTAATCTTACTTCCGGCTTATGATATCTCCTATATAATATTTAAATTGACTCATTACTCCACTGAATTTTTACGATTTCAGGCTGCTGACTGTTATACCTTACCGTATGTACTGACCGTGTACTGCTATAAACACTTAGCTTATAAGTATCACCGCTCTTATCGGTAAAAGCCAGATAGCCCGCACCGGAGAAAAACCCTTCCGGCCCCTGTGCATCAACGTTAAGAACATAATCATAAATTCCCGGAGAACCAGTTAGGGTAATCCCATACACACATCCTTTATTATTAAATCGAATCATGTCATATAAATTCGAGGAACCGTTAATTGTAACCTCAGAATTCACTGTCATTCCATCTCTGCGTTCCGCACTTGAATTCTCACCTATTTTTGCTGCAGTAAAATCTGATACCGGATATGCCATATTAAAAACCTCCTTCTGCTTATCTTTCGTTTTCAGTTACAAATAAAAATGGGAAAAGTCCTTTTTCCCGTTTTTTCATATACATGCGACAAGAATTATTTACCGATTCTGATAGGTTCAATCGATAAAAGCTGAAACTTTCCACCTTCAAACGGTAATGCCTGATGCAAATAAACGGAAACCAGACTCCGCACTGGATTTAAGACCACGGGAGTGCTTTCGCAAATTATCATATGATTTTTGCCTGCCACAACCTGAGTTGCCGCATAAAGCAGTGGTGTGTAGTTAACTCCAACAATTGTACTCATTACCTGAGAGAATCCAGCCTCCACCTCTTCTGGTAATTTACATGGAGTAAATTCTTCTAATACCCAATTTCCTACTTCATTCATACTGATACCCCTTTCACTTTCTATTTTTCATACCGTTCTTAGCATACCTGTTTTACTGATGACCTGAAATAAAAAAGTAATCAGCTGGTAAAGGTTTACCAATTGATTACATTATAGTTTTTATTTAATTTTTTTGGTGTATTATGGTATAAGATGCAAATATCAGGCATATTCCGCTGTCAGAACGATCCAACGGTTATTGTTTTACCGGTTTCAAAAACATAGATTACCTATCCAGAATAACGCAAAAACGTGTAGAGGATAGAATATATAGAAAAGGTATTTGAGCCCTTTCCCTTTTTTCCCGTTGTACAGGTACATGAACGGGAGCGCTCCGATCATCATCCATTGATAATTTTCATAAAACATCTCTTTAACGTGAACACTATTCAAAGCTGTCAGTACAAAATAAACGATACAGAATATAGTATAAACAGCGCCAATACGTATTTTACTCTCCTTGGTAAAATACATCAATACACCCAGAAATACAAATAAAAAACTTCCTTCAGTAAAGATAAGGTTACCTGTTAATGCCCCCACAATATCATAGATACCATATCCTGGTATTATTTTTTTTGCGATAATGCAGATTGATGTACTCAAGATCTGATATAGACAAAAATAGATTAAGTAGTTATATCCACGTTTTTTATCTGACTGAAACATCTCCAGTATCCATATAACCACACCTATCAAGAACATGGTAACAAATATATTATTGGTTATTATACAATATGGATTGGGAAATAAATTATTACAAATGAAATCCATAATACCCATTATAACACCAAATCCATACATTCTGCGTAAGTATATTTTTCTGTTATGTGTGTACTTAAATCCCCATACCATGCAGAAAAAGAAAATGGGAGCTGAGACTCTTCCAATCCAATGAAACCATATCGGTATTCCCGGAATGAATTCAGCAATATGATCTATCAGCATAAAGCAAAGTGCAAGTATTTTTAATGATGTAGTTGTCATAAATCTTCATCACCTCTCACGAATTTTCTATGTTAATACATTCGAATGGAACACATTAATCTAAAAATATTATATCATATTCCAGATGATAACAACTCACTTTTTATATCAAAAAGGGCATGAGATCTTTTAGTACTTTTACTTATATAAACAAAAAAAGGATTCCAGAAAACCGGAAATCCTTGCAAACACT